>CANDKL010000079.1 GCA_947385255.1 uncultured Roseburia sp.
GATATGAGGCTGTGACTGGAGTTCAGACGTGTGCTCTTCCGATCTGGAAAGCACAATATTCTGCTGACAGAGGATGGCATGCTGCTTCGGCGGCGTGCGCAGGAAATCGTTGATCTGGCAGAAAAAACAGTGAAGGAATTGGGGCATGGGGAGGAAGCGGTTTCGGGGGAAATTTCCATTGGCTGTGGGGAGACGAAGAATATGAAGCTGCTTTCCGAAATGATTGCTTCCTTCCAAAAGAAATATCCGGATGTAAGTTTCCATATTTACACAGCCATTGCCGATGATGTGAAGGAACGCTTAGAACAAGGGATTTTAGATATGGGGCTTTTGCTGGAGCCGGTGGAAATCAGCAGGTATCAGTATGTGAGGATGCCGTTAAAGGAAAAATGGCAGGTATTGATGCGCAGGGATTCGCCGCTGGCGGAGAAGCTAAGGATTATCCCGGAGGATTTAACGGGTGTTCCTCTGATTATCGCAAAGCGTCAGTCTGTGCAAAATGAGCTGGAAAACTGGTTCGGTTATGGAAAGGAGAAGCTTAGGATTGTATCGACCTGCAATCTTTCCCACTATAACCAGTCTATTATGGTGGAGAGCGGTATCGGTATTGCCCTGGTTATGGATTTTTCCTGTAATATGGATACCTTATGCCTGCGGCCGTTTGAGCCAGAATTAGAAAGTGGCTGCGTCCTGGTCTGGAAAAAGAACTTGACGCTTTCACTGGTGATGCAGAAATTTATAGCATACATGAAAGAATATTTAGCAGGAATGGGAAATTAAGAAAATCCCTTGCTCACATACCGGTTATCATAAGCAAATAAAAGCATCCAGTTTAATACAAATCCGCCCAAAGTAAGCAGAACCGCCCATAAATCTGAACCCTTTACATTGCACACGTTCCAAAATACAAACGCAGCGGCTCCGCAGCCTGTAAGGCTGTTGAGAAAAGCCTTCCGAAACAGCATTTTCTGCAATTCCTTCTTAGACATTCCCAGCCGATGCAATATACGGTACCGTTCGTAGAGCTGTTTTCCATAAAAGGAATCAAATTCCAGCCGAATACTCATGGCAGCGAGAAATACAGAGGTGCATAGCAGCAGAGCAAGCATCGTCTGCGAAATCAGCTCCTGCAGTAAGCGTACGCGTTCGATTCGTTTGTTGTGAAAATACAATCCGTTTTCCTGATGGGACAGCTCGGCGGCGGTCTGGTATGCAATCGAGGTGTCATCCTGAAATATCTGCACAAACGCATAGTCGGAGCGTCCCCATATGCTCCGGTAGGTATCCTGGCTGCAGAGGATGCTGTAGGGATGCGGCAGACGATAGGATTTCGGCAGAGAATCCGAAAAGGAGCGGATGATACCTGCAACCGTCAGTTTTTTTTCGCCCTTGTCCGTGTCTATATAAATTTCTTTGAAGGAATGGTCTGCCGAAACACGATCCTCTGGCAGATACAAGAGAATCTCATCCGGAGCCAGCTTTTTGCCCAAAGAGCCGGAATCCGTTTCCTTTGAATAGCGGAGAAGGAGTCCGTCCTCACATCCGATCAGCATTCCCCAAACGTCCGTATCCTTCGTTCTATTGCCGGAATCCAAAGCCCTGATGCGGCAGCTTCCTGAAACGGAAACGGCCATGGTGTCTTTTACACCGTATGTCTCCCGGATCTGCAGCAAAGCGTCCTCCGTTATGGTAGAGTGCGGCGGGGCAGAGGACAGGGTTCCAAAGGTATAATCCTCCGGAAAATCATTCTGGTACTGCAGATAAGCGTTTCCGGCATGAAGAGCCCGGTAAACCGGAATAAAAAGGAAGACGGCTGCCGCAAAGGTAAGCATTGTCTGAAAAAAATGATACCTCCGATCCGATGCGCGAAACAGGCATGCAATCGTATCGGGGTGTTTTTTTGTACGTCGCCGGAAACGGGTTTTTCGGACCTGTCGGCAGGATGCGTTCTTAAGAGGCATGTGAAGCAGGGACCCAAGGCTGGCTGCAGAGGCCAAAATGACGCCCGCATACAGGCAGAATACCATTTTTATAAGGTGCGGGATTCGAATAGAACAGATATCCGGCCCGGCAAGAAGCCCTGGAGGCAGGGAAACGAGATATGCGAGCAGGATTCCGCAAAGAATGCCCGGGCCGGAGGAGCTTCCAATGAGCCGGGCCTTTTCCCGCAGAAAGAAATGAAAAATCTGTGCTCTGGATGCCCCGAGCGTACGCAGGATCAAAAGGCTGTGGGATCGCTGCCGGATGTCTGCCTGCATAAGCGTCAGGGTAAGGAGCGCTCCGGAAAGCAGAAGGATCATCTGCAATACGGAAAAGAGCGGCGCAGGGTCGGGCTCTTTTCCGTATTGCGGATAGGTAAAATCATTTTGGACAAAATAGCTGTGCCAGGAACACAGGGAGGAAAGCTCCGCGGCGTTTGCTGCAAATGCCGGCTTCATTTGGGCGAACACATGAAGCAGGGCAGGCTCTGTGGCGTCCGGGGAATTTTTGCAGACAAAAAAGGAGGGAAGGGGATATCCGTCCGTCTTCCAGTTTTTCGAGTAATTCCGGACAATGCCGCACAGCTGATAGGTTTGGATAGCGGCCCTTGGCGCACTGCGGACATCCGACGGGAAAACGGCAAGGGTCAGCTGCTGTCCAAGTGTGCCGGAAAGACCTAAGCGGCGCAGCGCGTCGGCTTCCACGGCGATTTCATTCTTCGTGTTTGGAAGCCTGCCGTTTAAAAGCACAATGCTTCCGACCGCAAGGGCATTTGGATCTGCATAGCCGATAGAACCCAGAACAGGCTCTGTCTGGCCGGGGGCTTTTGCAATGCTTCCGTAAATTTCCATATATCCTGCGGTCTGTACCGTCGCATGGCTTTGGAAAAGCCGGCAGGTTTCCTGGTCAGTATCATAGGCGGCAATATGCCACGAGCCGTAGGCAAGCCTGCGCTGCTCCTCCTGGGAGGCATTGGTGCTGTCCGTATAAATGACGGAAAACACACCAAACAAAAATATCAGAAAAAGGATAACGGACAGGCTCCGGTCAGGCAGCCAGAGGCCGGAGCGCCTTTTTTTTGTTTCGGGCTTATGGTGTGTCATAGGCGCCTCCGGAAATGTCGGACAAAACGCGTCCGTCCTCAAGCGTTATGATACGGTCGGCCAGACGGGCGATTTCGAGTGCGTGCGTTGCAAAAATCAGTGTCTGCCCGAACAGGCGGCAGGAAAAGCACAGCAGATCGAAAAGCTCCTCCCCGCTTTGCCTGTCCAGATTGCCGGTGGGCTCGTCTGCTAAAATAATGCCCGGAGAGGTGGAGAGGGCGCGCGCGGCTGCCGTGAGCTGCTGCTGCCCGCCGGAAAGCTCTGCGGGGTATTTTTCCAGAATATCGGTAAGCCCCAGCTGCTCTGTAATTTTTTTTAAATAGACCTTGTCCAGGGAACGGCGGCTTAAGTAGGAGGGAACGCAGATATTTTCATATACGGTCAGCTCAGGAAGCAGCTCAAAGGACTGGAAAATATATCCGATCTGCTCTCTGCGGAATCTGGACTGGCGGTTGTCGTCCAGCTGATAGGGATTCTGGCCGTTTACCGTGATTTCACCCAGAGTAGGCGGCTCTAATCCGCCGATCGTATTTAAAAGCGTGGTTTTCCCGGAGCCGCTCCGTCCGGTAATCACCGTGAAGCTCTGCGGTGCAATCGAAAGACTGATATTGTCAAGCGCAACCGTTTTAGAGGCGCGCCCTCCATATATTTTGCTTACGTTGGATATCCGGATCTGTTCATTCATGTGTCATGTCCTCAGTTCTGTTCTGATAGATTGCACGGTCGTCTAGCTGTGGGAAGGAAAGCCGAAATTCCACGCCGCCCTCCGGCCGGTTTCCGGCGGTAATGATGCCGAAATGCAGCTTCATGGCCTGCTGCGCAATGGAAAGACCGAGCCCGCTTCCCTCCTTGTTGTCCCTTGTCATAGAGGAATAGCGTTCAAAAATCTTTTTTTCCAGACCATCCTTTAAACCGACGCCGCAGTCTGTAATTGTCAGCTGGTTTCGGTTTGCATCCTGCCGGCAGGTGATGCGGATGGTTCCGTTTTCGGAATGCTCAATGCAGTTCTTTAAGATATTCCCTAAAATTTCCTCCATCCAGGAAGCGTCACAGAACCAGACGATATCCGGATCTCCTTCGACGGTAAAGGAAAGCCGTTTGCTTTTTGCAATGGCGTCGAGATCATTTGTAACCGTTTCAATTAAATCCGAAGCCAGAATATGCCCGAAGTGAAGCCTCTGCTTCTTGCAGTCAAAGCGGCCCAGCTGCAGAAAATCGCGGATAAGAGACGCCATTTTGTCGGCCTGTGCGAGACAGGACGCCATTTTTTCTGCTGTTTCCGGCATACGTAGGGACAGGTTTTCGCAGATGGCTCTTATGACGGCAAGCGGTGTTTTGAGCTGGTGGGAGATGTTTTCCATATAATGCAGAACCTGCGCCGTATTTTCTTCATAAATCATTTTTTGCTGCTT
This sequence comes from uncultured Roseburia sp., assembly GCA_947385255.1. GTDB lineage: Bacteria > Bacillota > Clostridia > Lachnospirales > Lachnospiraceae > Roseburia_B. The sequence continues at coordinate 4,496 of CANDKL010000079.1, forward strand.
GAGCTGCAGCTTGAGAGAGAGGATGGTATCGATCAGAGGAGCGGGGATTTCGTGTACGGCAATTCGCTCGGAAGAGTTAGGCTCTGCATTGTTGGCCCAGTGGATGACCTGCTGTGTTTCAAAGTCGCGGGTGCGCTGACGTGTTTTCAGGACAGCGGCGCACAACGTAAAAAGGAGCAAAAGAACGACTGTCAGAAATAGAAGGATACCGAAAAACTGCTGCAGAAAAAGGGGTAGATAGCTTCCCTGATATCCGGCCTGCCGAAGAGCGTTCCTGCCGGCCTGATACGCATCCGATGAGGCGCCCGAAAGAATGCGGCTGACGGACTGCGCACAGTCCTTCTGCGGCAGCGCTTCTGAAAAAATGCCGATGGCACAAATAATCTGGCGGATACTGTACCCAAGCAGCAAAAGCACGGCGCACAGCAGAAAAGCGGCTGTGCCGGCCAGAATCAGATAGGGATTTTGATTTTTAGTTAGTCGTGTCTTCATAATCATTCTCCGTTACTTTGATATTCCATCGGTAGCCGATGCCCTTTATCGTTTCAATATAGGGTTTGCCGCCGTACTGGCCGAGCTTTTTGCGCAGACGCGACATGTGTACGGAAAGCGTGTTGTCCTCAATAAACCGATCCGACGTGTCCCAGATTTTTTCAAGCAGCAAATTTCTCGGCATAATCAGGCCTTCGCTCCTGGCGAGGGCCAGGCACAGCTTATATTCGATATTGCTTACAGGAAGCGCCTCCTGGCTGCGGAAAATGCTGCAGTGCAAAATGTCGATGCAGAGATCGCCGCTGAAAAGCGTTTTGGGATGGCGGTCGTTTCCGCGCCTTCCTCGGCGGAGCTGGGAGGAGATACGCGACAAAAGCACCTTAAAGGAGCAGGGCTTTGTCACATAATCGTCCGCGCCCGCCTCAAGGCCCGCAATAATATCGTCGTCGCTGTCAAAGGCCGTTAATATGATAATCGGATTGGAAAAAATTTTTCGGAACGATTTGCAGAGCGAAAGTCCCCGGCAGTCCGGCAACCCAAGATCGAGGATACAAAGGCTGTAGGAACGGGAAGCCATCAGCGCCTGCGCCTGCGCTCCGTTTTCCGCCGGATCTACGGCATAGCCGTATTCTCTTAAAAAAGAGGCCAGCTCTGCCAAAAGCGTCTGATCGTCCTCCACCAGAAGAATGGATACCATAAAAAGCCACGTCCCTTCCGTCATAAAGATAAAAAAGCCCCGTTTTTACTATTTTATATGTGTACCCGGTTTCCTGTCAAGCTTTCAAAAAAATCCGTCCAGGAGGCCAAAAGTCACGTTAATGTAAGATACGTATGCTAAACTGTCCTTATCTACAGGTTCAGTTAAGGGAGGTTTTTTGTATGGGACAGTTTCTATTAAAGGATGTTTCTTATTATTACAGCAAGGACCGGCTGATATTAGACCATATCAGTGAAAAATTCGAAAGCGGCAGAATTTATGTGATTTTAGGGCCGTCCGGCTGCGGGAAGACGACGCTTTTGTCGCTGCTTGGCGGGCTGGATGTACCGAAGGAGGGATCCATTATTTTTAACGGGCATGCCATCGGGAAAAAGGAGCTGGAGCTGCACCGGCGCAAAAACGTTTCCTTTGTATTTCAGAATTACAACCTGATTGACTATATGACGCCGGAGGAAAATGTCAGGCTGACGGCTACACAGGATCCAAAGCCCATTTTAGAGCAGATGGGCCTGTCACAGGACGAAATGAAGCGGAATGTATTAAAGCTCTCCGGCGGCCAGCAGCAGCGCGTTGCCATTGCCCGCGCCCTTGCGTCCGAAAATCCGGTGATCCTTGCGGACGAGCCGACCGGAAATTTAGACGAGACAACGGCTATGGGCATTATGGACGTATTCCGGGAGGCAGCCAGCTTCTATAACAAATGCGTCATTATTGTGTCGCATTCCTACGAGGTGGCAAAGCGTGCGGACGTCCTGTTTGAATTGACACACGGGAAAATGAAGCAGATCCGCATGGAGGATCTGCAGAAAACGGTTACAGAGGAATAAGGGGTAAGGGGGGCTTAAAATGGGTGTATGCGGACGTGCGCGGCTATATCTGTCACGGAACAAAGGAAAATCAGGTATTCTTTTGGCGCTGCTTGTGGTCATCGGCACGCTGGTGCTGCTGTGCGTTTCCATTGGGAATGCAGCGGATACCTCACTGGCTGTACTGCGGGAACGTCTGGGCGGCTATTTTCTGGTCAAAAATGACATGCAAAACGGCGGTTATCAATATGTGAACGATCAGATGGTACAGGATATTCTGGAATGCGGAGATATCAAAGCGTATAACGGAATGGATATCCGGTATTTCTATGTGGAAAATCTGGAGCTTGTGCCGGGGCGCTTCACCGGAGAGGGGGACAAAAAAGCAAAGCTGACCAGAGTGCTTGGCAATACCGACACCAGCCTGAATGAGTATTTTGTGCTGGAATATTATGCGTTAAAGGAGGGACGCCACATTACGCCGGAGGATCAGTGCAAGGCGCTCGTTTCAGAAGAGTTTGCCGAGCGCAATCAGCTTTCTATAGGGGATACGTTTACGGTACGGCTGGACGATGAACGGGTTCCCGAGGAGATAAAGGGAGGGATTACGTCTCACGAAATGGAAATCGTGGGTATTTTCTGCATTGAGGCTGCATTGGGGGCGCAGAGCAGCGATGCTGCAGAATGCGATATAGAAGAGAATTTTATTTTTACGGATACGGAATTTATTCGGAGCGCCTGCGAGGATTACGGCTACCGGATGGATACGTTTGCGGAGGGAGCGGCCTTCTTTGTGAAGGATCCGAAGAATTTGAACCGGGTGGTAGAGAATGTACAGGGCCTTTCGGATTATAACTGGGAGGAGTACGTCATTACAAAAAACAATAAGACCTATGAGTCTTCCGCGGCGCCGTTAGAGCGTCTGTCCGGCATTGTACGGATGATGGTATACGTCATTGCCGCAATCAGCGCCGTGATGCTCTCCCTGATCCTGTTTCTGTGGATGCGGGATCGGGTGCACGAAATCGGCGTGTACCTTTCGATTGGAAAGAAAAGGACGGAGATTTTGGGACAGCACATCGCAGAGAACCTGATGGTCGCAGCCCTCTCCTTTGCCCTGGCCTTTGGAATTTGCATGGCTGTATCCGGTGCGGTGGAGCAGACCGTCGGGGCGGCCTTTTTTGCAGAAAAGGAAGAACAGGAGGAAAAGCCGTGGGAGCGCCGGGACGTGGAGACAGAAGAGATTCCTGCGCTGGTCCGGATTGGCGTTCTAGAGATTTTGGAGGTTGCCGGAATCGGAGGGATGATTATACTGATTTCGACCGGAATATCGTCAGGTGTGGTTTTGCGGATGAAGCCGAAGGAAGTACTGTCTTTGATGAGCTGAGGAATTTGGCCTGGGTTTTAAGCGTTTTACGGAGGGAGATGGAATGTATATGGGGACTTGGAAGCGGGCGTATCTTTATGTGACACGAAAAAGAATGCGGAGCATGCTTCTGTTTTTGATTTTCTTGACAGCCGGATTATTTCTTTTTATCGGAATTTCGATCCGGCGGAGCGCCGGGGAGGCAGCGGAGGATTTTCAGAAGACGTTGAAAACGGGGCTGAGAGTAGAGGGGATGATCGTAGATGCCGCTGCGGCTATGGATATCACGGACAATGAAAAAGGGGAAAAGGTAATCCGGTACAAGATTCCGTTTATGATGGAGGAGCATATTGAGGAATTTCTTGCGATTGATGGAGTCAGCGGATTTTACTGTGAAAGTATGGAGCGGATGAACGGGTATACCGGACTTTCGCTGCATCCGGGTTATTATGCATGGTGCATGGATATCATCAGCGGAAAGATTCCGGTAGAAGGGGAAATAACAAAGGAGTTTCGAGATTATTTGGTGAATGACGTCCAGAACGCAACAAAAGTCGGTACGCAGACCAACAGCTTTATTGGAGTATACGACAGTGAGTGGCATCCCGCATTTGTCAACGGCGCGGTAGAGCTTACAGAGGGAAGGCATATCGGCATAAAGGATACCGCAAAAATTGTCATATCCGATGAGATGGCGGAGAGAAACGGCTTAAAGCCCGGGGATAAAATAAAGGTAAAAAATGCGGATATTTTATCGGGTGAATTTTACGGCAGCGTATATGAGACAGAGATTGTGGGGATTTTTCATATTAATTTTGAACAGCCTGTAATAGAGGACAGAACCTTTGAGGATGATATTCTGGCAAATACGTTTTTCAGCACGCCGGATATTGAAGATTGGGCCGTACATGACTATCAGGTTCATTATGGAAAGGACGTTACGGCAAAGGAATCTGATCGGCGCCTGTTTACGATTGTATTATTTGTGGAGGACCCTGCTCTGCTGGAGTCCGTAAAAGAGCAGCTGCTTGCAATAGATTCGGTTGACTGGAGCTATTATAACTTTGCCGCATACGATAAGGATTATCAGACGTTGGCAGCGCCGCTGCTTTCAATGATGCGGATTTCAAAAATGCTGGCAGTAATTTCGGCAATCGGGGTTCTTTTCATCCTATCCCTGGTGCTTGCGATATGGATGCGCAGCCGGAAATATGAAATCGGGATTTTGGTTTCCATCGGTGTAAAAAAACAGACGGTACGAAAGCAGCTCCTTATAGAGTGCTGCGGCATTGCAGCAGCGGCGTTTCTTGCAGCGGTTCTGTTGGCCGGACCTGCAATCAGGCTGGTGGGAGACGGCCTGCAGACGCTGCTTTACGCCGGGGGCAATGAAGAAGGGTATGAAGTAATTACCTTCCTGGAGGTTACGACAATGGATATTAATCTGCTGCCGCCGGCGAAGGGGGAGGCGCTAGCCTATACGGTTACGCCGCAGGAGGCAGGCGTTGTATTTTGCCTGCTGGCAGGTACGGCAGCGGTATCCGCGGCGGCTTCTTCCATAAAGCTGATGAGGGAAAAGCCGCGTGAGGTTTTAGAGCGGAGATAAAAAGAGGGTGAATGGAATGGGGACTTGGAAGAGGGCGTATCTTTATGTGACACGAAAAAGAATGCGGAGTACATTGCTGTTTTTGATTTTTTCTACGGCGGGAATCTTACTTTTCACCGGAATTTCAATCCGGCAGAGCGCCAAAGCGGAGGCGGAGCAATTTCGGAAAACTTTAACGACGGGCTTAAGGGTGGAGACAGGGGCAAAATCTGTCCCTTCTGAGGAAGCCTTTGATGAAAACGGGGAAAAGTTCATTGATTACAAAGCAGCGCTGGTTCGGGAGCATCATATCGAAGAAATTCTGGCAATCGAAGGCGTCAGCGGGTTTTACTGCGATAATCTGCAGTCAAGTACGGCTTATACGGGTCTTACGCTGCATCCGGGCTACAATTCCGGGCGCCTGGATATCATAAACGGAACGATTTCACCTGAGGAAGCGAATGTGACGGAGGAGGAGCGGGAGTATATGCTTGATATGAAGGACTCTTACGAAGCCGATGCGCATTCCAACCGGTTTCTCAAAGTATATGAAAGCAAGTCGCATCCTTCCTTTGTGAACGGCGCGGTAGAGCTGGCGGAGGGAAGGCATGTCAAAGCAGGAGAAGAGAGAAAGGTTGTGATATCCGACGAGGTGGCAGAGAAAAACGGACTGCAGGTCGGAGATTGGATTACAGCACAGCTGTCGGACGTCTTTACGGGAAAATTATACGGCAAGGTTTATAAGACAGAAATCGTAGGAATATTTCATATCAATTTTGAACAGAGAGTTCTTTGGGACAAAACTTTTGAAACGGATATTCTGGCAAATACGTTTTTTTCCACGCCGGACATATGGACCTTTTTCCGGCGGGAGTACCAGATCGAATATGGCTATCCGGTTTTTGCACCGATATCCGATGATATCATCTGCCTGATGACAATTTACGTAGAGGATCCGGTGCTTTTGGACTCGGTAAAGGAGAAGCTGTTGGCCATAGATTCCATTGACTGGGATTACTATCATTTTGGAGTGGACGATACGGACTATCAGACGGCAGCGGCGCCGCTGCTTTCGATGATGAAAATATCCGGTCTTCTGGCTGTGGTTCCGGCCGTCGGAGTGCTTGTGATCCTATATCTGGTTTTGACGATTTGGATGCGCACCAGAAAGCATGAGATTGGGATTCTTACCTCTATCGGGATAAAAAAAAACGCGCTGCGGCAGCAGCTTTTTATAGAATGCGGCAGTATAGCGGTTCTTGCTGTTCTTGCGTCGCTGCTTTTGTCCGGTCCGGTGACGGGGCTGGTGGGGGACGGCCTTCAGACGATACTGTATGCATCGGGGGAAACGGAGCAATTTGAAGTGGAAATCGAAATGGGGACGGATGATATGTATATCCATATGCTGCCGCCGGCAAAAGGGGAAGCGCTGCCTTATGCGGTTACGCCGAAGGAGGCATTACTGGTATTTCTGCTTTTGCTCGGAACAGAAACGGCAGCGGTTTTTGGGGCTTCGGCAGAGGCGCTGGGACGAAAGCCGGCGGAGCTTTTGGGGAAACGGTGAGAGAATGTTTTTCATCCTACGAAAAGTGATGCTAAAAAGGTTACTTTTCATGGGGTGGGGAAAGGGTTTTTCCAAAAGCCACGCCCAGAGCAGAATTCCCTTAAGTC
>CANDKL010000080.1 GCA_947385255.1 uncultured Roseburia sp.
ATGCATTTTATGGTTGCAGAAGCCTGGCCAGTGTAACGATCCCGGAAGGGGTGACTGAGATTGGGAGAGATGCATTTTATGGTTGCAGAAGCCTGGCCAGTGTAACGATCCCGGAAGGGGTGACTTCTATTGGTGAGAATGCATTTAGTGATTGCAGCAGCCTGACCAGTGTAACAATCCCGGAAGGGTTGACTGAGATTGGGGAGTGTGCATTTTTTTATTGCAGCAGCCTGACCAGTGTAACGATCCCGGAAGGAGTGACTTCTATTGGTGAGAAAGCATTTGGTTGGTGCAGCAGCCTGACCAGTGTAACAATCCCGGAAGGAGTGGCTTTTATTGGTGAGGGAGTATTTTCTGGTTGCAGCAGCCTGGCCAGTGTAACGATTCCGGAAGGGGTGACTGAGATTGGGAGGGATGCATTTTATGATTGCAGAAGCCTGACCAGTGTGACGATCCCGGAAAGTGTGACTTCTATTGATGAGGATGCATTTAGTGGATGCAGCCTAAGAGAGATTTATTATACCGGTAGCAAAAAACAATGGGATAAAATCAATTCTGGGTTAAGAGCTGCGTGCATCCATTGCAGTGACGGAACAATCGGTTTCATATATGAAATAACAGATGGTGAAGCAATCATCACAGGATATTCCTATGATGAAGAGGAGATTCAAATACCATCACGGCTTGATGGTTATGATGTCACTGGCATTGGGGCATCTGCATTTCGCAATTGCAGCAATTTAGCGAATGTAACCATTCCGGTGAGTATAAAAAGTATTGGAGAGTCTGCGTTCGAAAATTGCAGTGGTTTGACAACTGTTTATTATGGTAACGACTGGCCTGATGTGGCAACAGCCGTAAATAGTTGGAATTCCATTTCTATTGGTGGTGGTAATAACGCTATAAAAGAAGCTGTAATTCATACTGGAGTCTATAATAAAGATTTTGCATTGTTTCGTTCTTTCCAACTTGGAATCTATGGCCAAACGGTAAGTATTGAACGGTATGGTGGAACAGAAACGGAACTTACGATACCATCAGAGATTCATGGATATAAAGTGAGAACCATTGGTAGGAATGCATTTGGTGGTTGCAGCAGCCTGACCAGTGTAACGATCCCGGAAGGGGTTACCTCTATTGAAGGAGATGCATTTTTGGGTTGCAGCAGCCTGAGAGATGTTTATTATTCCGGCACTAAAACACAATGGAATAACTTTCAGCTTTGGTTATCGGATGTAGCCATCCATTGCAGTGACGAAACAATCGGTTTCATATATGAAGTAATAGATGGCGAGGCAATTATCACAAAGTATTCCTCTGGTGAAGAGGAGATTCAAATACCATCACGGCTTGGTGGCTATGATGTCACAGGCATTGGGGCATTCGCATTTTGGAATTGCAGCAATTTAAAGAGTGTAACCATTCCAGCGAGTATAAAAAGTATTGGAGAGTCTGCGTTCGAGAATTGCAGTGGTTTGACAATTGTTAATTATGGCCCCGATCGCTGGTATCGTGTGGAAGAATCCATAAATAGTTGGAATTCCATTTCTATGGGTGATGGTAATAGAGCTATAAAAGAAGCGATAATTCATGCTAGAGGCTATGATAAAAATTTTACATTTTTTCATTCTTTCCAACTTGACATTGAAGGGTACAGTGGAACAGAAACGGAACTTACGGTACCATCAGAGATTCGTGGATATAAAGTGAGAAGGATTGGGTTTCAAGCGTTTGAAGATTGCGTCAGCCTGACAAGAGCGGAGATCCCGGAAGGTGTGACTGAGATTGGGAGATATGCATTTAGTGGATGCAGCAGCCTGACCAGTGTGACGATCCCGAAAGGAGTGACTTCTATTTGGGGTGCATTTAGCGGATGCAGCAGCCTGGCAAGTGTGACCATTCCAGAAGGGGTGACTAAGATTGGTGGTTATGCATTTAGCGGTTGCAGCCTGACCAGTGTGACGATTCCCAAAAGTGTGACATCCATAGGAAGTGATGCATTTGCTTCCTGTAGTAATTTGGCAAATATTTATTATTCCGGCAGTATGAGCCAATGGAGAGAAATTTCATCTGGATTCTACGACCTTAAAGTCCCAGTCCACTGTAGTGACGGGGTGATTACGTACACGTCGACCGGCGGCTCTGAACCATATCCGGTACCTAGTCCAGATACCGACTCTGACGACAATATCGATACATATATCGATTACCCCGGAACAGACCTTGGGGGTGTACTTGTCAAACCCGGTTTGCCATGTATTGTAAACGGTTTTACAATTTCGCTGGTTTCGTTTGAGTGGGACAGCGCTTACGGAATTTATGAGCTAACTCTGAATGCCAAAAACAATACGAATCATATTCTTCCTTGGCAAGACATACACTATAGGTCCTATAAAGATGAAAATACATTAGTGCAGAGCTCTTTCATTGATTTGGAGTCATTATATCCAGGAGAAAACTATACAACAAGTATAGAAATCTATTCAGACGAAAAAATCATTGTAATTGGGGATGGCGCCGTGTATTGCGGCCCCAAAATTTCGGCGAATATTTCTAAAGCGCAGGTATCCTTAAGCCAATCCTATTACACTTACGACGGAACCGCAAAAAAACCTGGCGTTACCGTAACGCAAAATGGCGTTGTCTTACAGAACGGGAACGATTATACGGTCGAGTACAAAAACAACAAAAATGCAGGTACGGCGAGCGTTGTGGTAACCGGAGCCGGCAGCTTCAAAGGGACGGTTTCTACTACGTTTACCATTGCAAAAGCCAAGTCGACGATTCGGCTTGAACCGAAAGTAAAGGTGCATACGGGAAAGAAAATATCCATTGGCAAAGCACAGGTGACAGGCAGTACGGGAATCGTTACCTACCGATATTATACCGATGCGGCCTGTACCAAACAGATAGACGCATCCAGGGTCCAAAAGGCAGGCGTTTATTATGTAAAAGCAACCGTAGCGGCTGACAGCAACCATACAGGAAAGACCAGTAAAGCAGTAAAACTGACCATTATAAAACCGGGCAAGGGAATCATATCGTATTTAAAAGGAACATGGGACAATGGCAAGAGATACGCAAAGTTTACCAAAAAATACTGTAAGTATTATGAGAGAAAAAACGGTAAGCTGAAATATACCGAGAAATATAAGATTGCCAAAATCAAAAATCTAAAGAACAAAAAAGGAAAACTAATAGGATGTCATATCCTGCTCAAAAAGGGTAAGTACAAACATTCTTACAGGCTTTTGTTTAAAAATCCGAACATGCTGGAATGTTATGATAACTGGAAGTGCTCCGGAAAGAACTACCGTGGAGGTTCCTCTTTGGTAAGGGATTAATCAGAGGAAAAACCGGTCATTGCATTGGCGCTTTTCAAAGAAAGGTGGGTTATATTTATGATGAAAAGAAAAATTGAGGCATTACGGGTATTTATTTGGATATTTTTTGCGGCGGTGTTTTGCGGAAGCGTACCGGCGGTATTTGCGGAAACGGTTTTCGCGGCGGAAATCAGCTGTTGTGAGGTGTCCGGTGCGGTATCCGGCCTCCAGGGGACGGATTATGAGACGGCCGGCGTCGTTTTGTACAACAGTGTAAACGCATATCAGGCGGATGTAGACGCGGAGGGGCGTTACGTATTTCACAGAGTGGTACAGGATGATTATTTCCTGAAAATCGAGGCGGACGGATATAAGGTATCAAAACCGATTGCGGTATCGGTAACGTCGGCTGCGTTTACGGTAGCGGAACATCTGCAGGTGGAAAAGGTGGATGACGCAGATTTTTTCTATCAGTGGAAGGCGGATGACACCTACTTTGGATATGAGGAATACGCCGGAGTTCCCGAGAAAAAGCAGATTACGTTTCTGGACGAGGACGTTTATGTCCCGGACAGTCATGCGGCTTACAAGCTGTTTTCGAGGTACAATATCATACTGAGCAACGAACAGGAAAAATGGAGCAGCGAGTATACCTCCCGTATGTTCGAGCTGGTAAAGGATATACGGGGCTACAATCAGTATCAGGCGCCGAGCAAATGGATTTTAACGGATCAGCATCTGGAACATGATATCAAAATTACTTACGGCGAGAATGGAAATGTTGTTTTGGTTGCAAAAGAGGCTTTTACCAATGCGATTCCGAGAAAAGCGAGTCTTGGCAAGCTGAAGGGCTCCTATTTTTCCAATCGCCTCTATCATGTGCTGATCCGTTATATTACAAGAGAAGGAACCGACCTTGCGGCGGTTGACAATATTTTAAGGACGGATTACGGATGTTCGGTAATTGTGGAGGATTATGCCATGCTGACCAAGGATACGACCGGGGAAACGGCGGCGGCCTTTGAGCAGTTTAAACCGGAGGAGCTGTTATCCATACTGGAAATGTTTGCGGAGATGCCGGAGGGTTTGCACAAGGTATCGGGACTGGAATACCTGGTCAGAAGGATTGACGGAAGCGTCAATCCGATTTATCCGACTGCGGCAGCTGTGTCCTGGGTTTATGCGGAGCATGGGTTTATTGAATTTATCGACAAAGCGTTTTTGGGGGAGCAGGTGGAGGATACGTTTCGTCTGGTACTGCATGAAAAGAGCCATTTTTTGTGGAAGAACGTGTTTTCTGACGAATTGAAAAAGGCGTGGCAGAAGGTCGGGGGCTGGTATCAGACCGATGCGGTGAAGGATCTCTGGGCGACGACAAAGGAAACGGAATTTGTCACGGCCTATGCGCATGCGCACAATCCGGACGAGGATATGGCGGAATCGGTGGCATACTATATTTTGATGCCGGATAAGCTGGAATCGCGGTCGAAGGAGAAGTATGATTTCATCAAGAATTATATTATGAACGGCGAAATTTATATGGCGCAGATTCGGGAGGATTTGACGTTCGAGGTCTATAACCTGTACCCGGATTATGCGTTCCCGGGCAGGCTGATTGGGCTGGATATTCAGATTGAGGGTGAAAGGGAAGAGGATAAGGTTCTTACAATAACGGCAAAGCTGGATACGCAGGGTAAGAAGGAGTTCGGGGCAGAAAAAGCGTTTTTGAGGATAATAAGTTCCGTAAATACCAGTTATGATATGTATTTAGATCCTGTGAATGAAGATCATTCTGTTTTGCGGGGAACTTTGCCTATGAGTAAATATGCGTGCAAAGGTTACTGGTATTGTTCTCAAATCAGATTTGATGATGAACAGGGGAACCAGCGGTTTGCAGGAGTGGATCGGTATGGGTGGAAGCTTTATTTGGATAATCTGCTGTCCGATACGGAGTTGCCCAAGTATGTGCCGGATTCATTAAAAGTTGAATTGGAGCCGGGGACTTTGGAGGGGAAAAATGTTACATATGTCAATATTACATTTCAGGCAACGGATAATATAGGAGTTGAATCCTGTTATTGTGCATTTGCAAATAATACGCATGATTCTTATCGTATGGAAAAATGGGGAACCTATGATCCTGAAACGCAGATGTGTAAAATTACATATCCTTTTACAGAATATTTCCAGTCCGGAGAGTATTCTATTAACCATATTTTTATTCAGGATTATGCGAAAAACCAGAAGGATTATTATTTTTATAAAGACGGATCGGGGGCAGATTCTTACACTACATTCACATATGAGAGTGAACACTCAGATTATGAAGCTCCGGAGATCAATTTGAATAATATTTCATTGACTGCATATCCGACACATCCGGAGAATCCAAATGGGGAAACGGTTGTGAATATTGAGTTTTATGCAAAAGATAATCTTTCCGGTTTGGGATTGGTTAGTTATAGGTTATTGGATCCGATAGGAAATACACATTTTGAATATCTTGATCATGAAAATTGGGACACGGTATTTTTTAAAGGCGATCCAACTGTGTGGAAAAAATACAATATTCATGTGATATTGCCGGAGGGGTCCGTTCCCGGTATCTGGGGCCTTTTGGAGCTGGATGTCTCGGATAAAGCCGGAAACAACAGAAAATATAACTTTCTGGAAATCATACATTTTGTGATTGATCAGGAGTCCAACAAAACGACATACACATTGGATGCGGATGCCGAAGAGGCGGCAGAAGAAGGGGACATTCAGCTTTCTATCCAAAACAGGCAGGAAGAGAAGGAATATGTCTGGGAATGCATTAACGGTACGGGCATGGCACTGATTGATCAATCCGGAAAGCTGACAGGCGTATCTGCCGGAACGGTTACGGTTGTTGCGTATGAAAAAGATAATCCTTCATGCTATGCAATGCGGGAAATTACGATCAGCCATGTAGTGGCAGAGGATGCAAAAGTAGAGCCGACCTGTACAGAAAGCGGATTGACCGAGGGAAAGCACTGCAGTGTCTGCAAAAAAGTGCTTCTTGTACAGGAAGAGATTCCGGCGACAGGCCATGGTGAAACGGAAACCAGAAATGCAAAGGCAGCGAGCTGTCAGGAAGCGGGCTATACGGGAGATGTGTATTGTAAAGTATGCAACGAGGAATTGGAAAAAGGCCGGGAGCTTTCGAAATTAGAGCATGTCTGGAATGAAGGGACAGTTACAAAAGAAGCAGACTGTACGAACACGGGTGAAAAAGAATATGCGTGTACGGTATGCGGGGAGGCAAAAACAGAAGTATTAGAAGCGCTGGGCCATGCATACGACGAAGCGTATACGGTAGATAAAGAAGCAAGCTGTACGGAAGCCGGAAGTCAGAGCCGACACTGCCAGAGATGCGATGCCCGCACAGAAATAACCGAGATCCCGGCAGCAGGCCATGGCGAAACGGAAACCAGAAATGCAAAGGCAGCGAGCTGCCAGGAGGCAGGCTATACGGGAGACGTATATTGTAAAGTATGCAACACCGAACTGAAAAAAGGTAACATGCTTTCCCCAACAGGTCATAGTTGGGATGCAGGCACAATCACCAAAGAGCCAAGCTATACGGAGTCCGGGATTCTCACATATGTATGCAGTATCTGTAAAGAAACAAAAACAGAGCAAATTGCCCGGAAGACAGCAGCCGCATCACTGATTACCACAGTAACAAACACAGCAAAAGGAATCTCTGTTCAATGGAAGCCTGTGGAAGGTGCGGCAGGTTATATCGTATACCGGAGGACAGCAAACGGAGCGTGGAGCAAAATAGCATCTGTGAAAGGAGCGGCAAGCTACACAGATACTAAAGTAAAAAACGGTAAATCCTATACATATGCCGTGAGTGCAGATGACGGCAGCAATCCGATCGAAAACAGTGCTGCCGGTCAAACGATTGTCCGGCTTACTGCGCCAAAGGTTTCAAAGCCAAAGAACAGCAAAAAGAAATCATTTACCGTAAAGTGGACAAAAGTTCCAAAAGCACAGGGCTATCAAATCCAGTATTCAGCATCGAAGAAATTCAAAAAAGCGGAGAATCTAACAGTACCTGCTAAAGCCCTGTCAAAAACAATCAAGAGCTTAAAAACAAAAACCTATTACATCCGGATTTGCGCGTATAAAACTACGGGAAATGAAACGTATTACAGCGCATGGAGCGATACGAAAAGGATCAAAATCCGGCCATTGCTTTTTCCCTGCAAACGCATATAATTGCTATGATATTTTTTATCCTGAAGTTTGCAGGGAATTAGGTAAAAAGGCTCTGAACACCGCATGAATACCGGAGTTCAGAGCCTTTTTTGGAATGCATCCTTGTGTATGGCACGGTGTCGTGCCGGGTAAATCGTAAAGTTTGCTCAACCTAAAATTGCTTGCAAAACAGGGAGTTTTCTCTTATCATAGAAACAGGGATTTGCCGGAGGAAGGCATAATCTGCAAGCGCCAGTCATTGTCACAAAACGAAAGAGGTGGAACATCCATGAACCGCAACTACCAGAAGGAATTAGAATGTACGTTATCCGGGCTTTCACCCAAAGCGCCTCCGCACCTGTTTTTGCACAGCTGCTGTGCGCCGTGCAGCTCTTATGTGATCGAATATCTTTCCGCATATTTCCGTATTACGGTTTTTTATTATAACCCGAACCTGTATCCGGATGAGGAATATGAAAAGCGTGTAAACGAGCAGATGCGTTTTATCGAAGCATTCCCGGCGAAATACCCGGTAGATTTTATCCGCGGCGCATTTGAAAAGGAGAGGTTTTACGAAGCCGTGAAGGGATATGAGGAGGAGCCGGAAGGCGGTAAGAGGTGTTTCCTCTGCTATCGGCTGAGGCTTACGGAAACGGCTAAGGCGGCGAAAGAGGCGGGGGCGGATTATTTTACGACGACGCTTTCCATCAGCCCACTGAAAAACGCGGCCAAATTAAACCAAATCGGAGAAGAATTAGCCAAAGTCTATGGTGTAGCGTACCTGTGTTCAGATTTTAAGAAGAAAAACGGATACCTCCGTTCGATCGAACTGTCAAAGGAGTATGGGATGTACCGGCAGTATTATTGCGGGTGCGTATTTTCCATGCAGGAGCGCAAACGACAATGTGTAAGCTGCAAAAAATAATTTGGATACCTTGGATATAGAAAAAAGTAGATTGCCGAAGGACATAAAGTATGCTACAATTTGTTTTGGAGCAGTTGTGTTACAAGGTGGCAGCCTCCCTGATTTTACAGAAGAAGGGAGGTGATGCATATGAGTACATACGAAGTTTTAAGCCTGTTGTTTTTTGGCGGTTCGTTTCTCGTTGCATTGCTTTCCTATTTAGATAATAGGAATAACAAGCGAAATAAATAAGCCTACCTTGTAATCTTGGCGGATTAGGTAGGCTTACATAGCTATTTGGGATGCGAACCACTTTGTACCCAAAGGGTATGATATGGGCGGCTGCTCCTTTTCTATAATATAACATTTCTGAATCTAAAAATCAACATTTTTTAAAATTTAGGATCATGCAAGTAACGCGCAGCGGCAAAAAAATCATCTTGCCATAGAACGGCTTTACACCGAAACTGCTTGCAGCTATAATGGAATTACCATGGAAACGGCATAAATAAAGGTGGTGGGAGGATGACGGAAAAAGAAATGATTAAATTATCGGTGGAAGAATTTTCAAGGATTCAGCGGTATTAATCTTACCGAGATTGACAGAATAAAAGAATAAAAAAGGTGCAAAGTCTTTCTGGGATTCACTGGGCTTTGCACTTGTTATTTTTATAAAATCGAACTTGAGGACAAGTGTATCGCATGACATAGAACACCAAAAAAACGAAAGGAGAATTGGACAGATGGCACAGTTATGGGGAGGACGCTTCACAAAGGAAACGGATGCGCTGGTATACCGGTTTAACGCGTCCATTACATTTGACAAAAGGTTTTACAGGCAGGACATAGAAGGCAGCAAGGCGCATGCCAAAATGTTAGGCAAACAGGGGATTATCACAAAGGAGGAGGCGTCTGAGATTGTACAGGCGCTGGACGGGATTTTGGCGGACGTGGAATCCGGGGCGCTTGCGATATCGGAAGAGTATGAGGATATCCACAGCTTTGTGGAAGCGACGCTGACGGAGAGGATTGGAGATGCCGGGAAAAAGCTGCACACCGGGCGCAGCCGAAACGATCAGGTAGCCCTTGACATGCGGCTTTATACCAGAGGGCAGGTGCAGGAAACGGACGCGCTGTTAAAGAAGCTTTTAGAAACAATCCTGCATGGGATGGAAGAACATACGCAGACGGTGATGCCCGGGTTTACGCACCTGCAGAAGGCGCAGCCGATTACGCTGGCGCACCATCTGGGGGCATATTTTGAAATGTTCAAACGCGACAGGCAGCGGCTTTCTGATATTTATGAGCGCATGAATTACTGTCCGCTCGGCTCCGGCGCACTGGCGGGGACGACGTTTCCATTAGATCGGGACTATACGGCGGATCTTTTGGGCTTTTACGGGCCGACGCTGAACAGCATGGACGGCGTATCCGACCGGGATTACCTGATTGAGTTTTTGTCGGCGCTTGCGACCATCATGATGCATCTGAGCCGTTTTTCGGAGGAAATCATTATCTGGAATTCCAATGAATACCAGTTTGTGGAAATCGACGACGCTTATAGCACCGGCAGCAGCATTATGCCGCAGAAGAAAAACCCGGACATTGCGGAGTTAGTACGCGGCAAGGCCGGGCGCGTATACGGCGCGCTGCTTTCGCTTCTCACTACAATGAAGGGAATCCCGCTTGCATATAATAAAGATATGCAGGAGGATAAGGAGCTGGCGTTTGACGCAATGGATACTGCCAAGGGCTGCATTGCGCTGTTTGAGGGGATGCTTTCCACGATAAAATTTAAGAAAGACGCGATGGCAAGGAGCGCCAGCCGCGGGTTTACGAACGCCACCGACGCGGCGGATTACCTGGTCGGGCGCGGCGTGCCGTTTCGGGACGCGCACGGGATTATCGGGCAGGTGGTGCTTGCCTGCATCGAAAAAGGGATCGCGATTGACGATCTGCCGCTTTCGGAGCTGAAGCAGTTTTCCGATGCGTTTGAAGAGGATGTTTACGAAGCGATTTCCATGGAAACCTGCGTGAATAAGCGCCTGACCACAGGCGCGCCCGGGAAAGAGGCGATGGAGCGCGTGATTGCGGAGGAGAAGAGCTATTTGGAGAGCGCGGGTAAAATTGGCAGCAATGGGGGAATGTGATGTTAGCGGCGTTAAAAGGGTATTATGATGGGAAGCAGATTGTTTTAAATGAGGATGATCGCAAAAATTTATCTTATGGCGATGAAGTAGTCATTACAATTTTAAACAAAGACAACATGCATAAAACAGATAAACGGGTAGAAAAGAGAAGGAACATGATTGATTCTGAATTGCATGTCACAGATACAGGAAGAAGTATTTTGGAAATCGATCGTGATATCAAGGAGATGCGCAGCCATAACAGAATACCTGACTTATCCATATCGAAAAAGTGATAGAAAGCTTATCAATGGGTTTTATTCTTTTTTAGAAGATATGGACATATTTGTAAAAGAAATTGATCGGCACGTTGCAGATAAAGCTGCACAGATCAGAGCAGAATTAAGGCAGTTTCAGGAACTGGA
>CANDKL010000081.1 GCA_947385255.1 uncultured Roseburia sp.
GATATGAGGCTGTGACTGGAGTTCAGACGTGTGCTCTTCCGATCTCTGGGAGCAGCCATAGAGCCAACGGGTTCAAAGGTCGTTGCCCCCGCAGACGGTGAGGTCAGCACAATATTTGACACGCGTCATGCAGTCGGCCTTACGCTTGATAACGGCATTGAGCTTCTTGTACATATCGGAATGGACACGGTGGAGCTAAATGGAGAGGGCTTTCAGGCATTTGTAAACGAGGGCGACAAGGTCAGGAGGGGCCAGACGCTTATCACATTTGACAGGGAATTTATTACGTCAAAGGGATATTCTCTGCTCACGCCTGTTATAGTAAGCAACAGCGACGATTTCGCAAAAGTATCGACTGTCGCGGGCAAAGAGGTAAAAGAGCTTGACAATCTTTTAATGGTAGAAAAGGAGTGAGGATCATGTTTGGAAAATGGCGTCAGAAGCTTCACCTGGAACCGCCGGTGGGCTGGCTGAACGACCCGAACGGTTTGTGCTTTTTCGGTGGGAAATACCATGTTTTTTTCCAGTATTCCCCGGACAGCGCAGACGGCAGCGGGAAAAAATGCTGGGGGCATTATGAAAGCCCCAATCTCTTAAAGTGGCAGTTTGCCGGGACAGCGCTTTCCCCCGATATTCCCGAGGACAGGGACGGCGTGTACTCGGGCAGCGCAATCATTGCGGACGGAAAAATGGAGCTGTTCTACACAGGCAATGTCAAGGAAAGCGGCAACCACGATTATATCAGAAGCGGCAGGGGCGCAAACGTGATCCGCGTCTCGTCGCCGGACGGACGTAATTTTTCACCTAAAAAAGTGGAACTTAAAAATTCAGATTATCCCGAATACTGTTCCTGCCACGTCCGCGATCCGAAGCTTTGGGAAGAAAACGGTCAGTATTATATGATACTCGGGGCAAGGACGCTTTCCGACGAGGGCTGTGCTCTAATCTATTCGTCTAAAAATCTGGACGAATGGCGGTTTGAGAAAAAAATGTCCGTACCGGATTTCGGGTATATGTGGGAATGTCCCGATCTGTTTTCGGTGGGCAGGCAGAGATTCCTCAGTATATCCCCGCAGGGGCTAAAGCATTCCGATACAAAACACCAGAATGTTTACAGTTCCGGATATTTTCGGGCCGGGAAGGGGACACTGAAACATTTTGAGGAATGGGATTACGGCTTTGATTTCTATGCGCCCCAGACCTTTGAAGCTCCCGGAGGACGCAGGATACTGATCGGCTGGCTTGGCATTGTGGATTCGCCGTATACCAATCCTACCGTATCGGCTGGCTGGCAGCACTGCCTGACCCTGCCGAGGGAGATTACCGTTTCAGGGGACGGCGCGGTTTTACAGAATCCGGTTTGCGAATTAGAACGGCTGCGCGGCACAGAGCTTGCAGTTTTAGAGGGCGAATGCAAACACATTCCGCTGCCCTGCGAGCTCTCCGGAAAAGTGGACGGCAGCTTTGAACTAACGCTTGACGGCACGCTTACGCTTTTCTATGACGGGAAAAAATTCCGCCTTGCATTTGCGGAAGGCGGCTTGGGTTCCGGCAGGACGGTCAGAAACTGCGCAATGGAAGCATGCAGGGATATCCGGGTGATAGCGGATATGTCTTCCCTTGAAATTTATCTGGACGGCGGCAGAAAAGTTTTAAGCACGAGATTTTATCCCGATGGCGAAGCGGTCGCTTTACATGCGCGCGGGATATCTTTAAAGGGCTGGCGTTTAAACGGTATGGAGGTGGATATTTATGGCAAATAAAAAACTGGTTGCGATAGGCGAGGCGCTGATTGATTTTATTCCTGACAAAAAAAGCTGTGAGTTTTATGAGGTCACCGGGTTTTCCCCGAAGCTGGGCGGCGCGCCTGCCAATGTCTGCGGGGCGTTCGCGAAGCTGGGCGGCAAGGCGCGGCTCGTCACACAGCTTGGCAGCGACCCATTTGGAGACAGGATCATGCGCGAGCTTGCCGAATGTGATATTGACACCTCCTGCATCTCGCGGACAGATCAGGCGAATACGGCGCTGGCTTTTGTAAGCATTGCAAAGGATGGAAATAGGACGTTTTCTTTTTACAGGAAGCCCTCCGCGGATATGCTGCTCGCCCCCGGGCAGATCAGGGAGGAATGGTTTGAGGACATATACGCGCTCCATTTTTGCAGCGTTTCCCTCGGCGAGTTCCCGATGAAGGAAGCGCACAGGCGAGCAATCGAATTTGCCCGGAAAAACGGCGGACTGATAAGCTTCGATCCCAATCTCAGATTTCAGCTCTGGGAAAATACCGAAACGTTGAGGCAGACGGTCAACGAGTTTATCCCGCTGAGCGATATCCTCAAAATCTCCGACGAGGAGCTTGAATTTATTACGGGAGAAACCGAAATAGAAAAAGCCCTGCCAAAATTATTCGTCGGGCATGTAAAAATGGTTGTGTACACCTGCGGCGGGAACGGCGCATACGCATATACGCAAAGCAGCGTTTCGGCCAGCAAAGCCTGTAAGACAGAGGTCTTAGATACCACGGGTGCGGGCGACGGCTTTATCGGTTCGTTTTTATGGAAGCTGTCCGGGCTTGGCGTAACGGCACAGACGCTTGCGGAGATCAATGAACAAAAGCTGCGCGGGTGCCTGGATTTTTCAAACGCATTTTGCGCACAAAGCGTTCAAAACTATGGGGCGATCCCGTCATATCCCACTTTGGATATGATAAGGGATTGGGAGTTGATTTGATAGTAACGCTTCAGTCCGCTTCTCCGGGGCATCCGCAAATCCCTTGACAGACTATGTAAAATTCATTACAATTACGCATGGATAACAGGCTTCATGCATATTAAATTAGCTTCAGGAGGATGAATAATGGAAAAAATTCAAATGACGACACCGCTTGTAGAAATGGACGGAGATGAGATGACCCGGATTCTGTGGTCTATGATAAAAGACGAGCTTTTACTTCCATTTATTGATTTAAAAACCGAGTACTATGATTTGGGATTAGAACACAGAAATGAAACAAACGATCAGGTCACGGCAGATTCCGCTAATGCCACAAAGAAATACGGCGTTGCTGTAAAATGTGCGACAATTACACCAAATGCAGCCAGAATGGACGAATATCATTTAAAGGAAATGTGGAAAAGTCCAAACGGTACCATTCGTGCCATGTTAGACGGTACGGTATTCCGTGCGCCGATTATTGTAAAAGGGATTGAGCCCTGTGTGAAGAACTGGAAAAAGCCGATTACGATTGCCAGGCATGCATACGGTGATGTTTATAAAGCGACGGAGATGAAGATCCCGGGAGCCGGTAAGGTAGAGCTGGTTTATACCGCAGAGGACGGCAGCCAGACAAGGGAGCTTGTCCACAATTTTACCGGAGCGGGCGTGGTGCAGGGCCAGCATAATTTAGAGCAGTCCATTGAAAGCTTTGCAAGGAGCTGCTTTACGTATGCATTGGATGTAAAGCAGGATTTGTGGTTTGCTACCAAGGATACGATTTCCAAGAAATACGACCATACCTTTAAGGATATTTTCCAGGAAATCTTTGATGCAGAATATAAGGAAGCATTTGAACAGGCAGGCATCACGTATTTTTATACGCTGATTGACGATGCAGTTGCCCGTGTAATGAAGTCTGAGGGCGGTTATATCTGGGCCTGCAAGAATTATGACGGCGATGTGATGAGCGATATGGTTTCTTCGGCGTTCGGCTCCCTTGCTATGATGACCTCGGTACTAGTGTCTCCGCAGGGATATTATGAGTACGAGGCAGCGCACGGAACGGTGCAGCGCCATTATTATAAGCATCTGCAAGGGGAGGAGACCTCTACCAACTCCGTTGCGACGATTTTTGCATGGACAGGCGCACTCAGAAAGCGCGGAGAGCTGGATCAGAACGACGCGTTGACGGATTTTGCGGACAAGCTGGAACAGGCCTGTATTCAAACGATCGAAGAAGGGAAGATGACGAAGGATCTGGCGCTCATTACCTCCATCAAGCATCCGACGGTATTAAACAGCCAGGCATTTATTCAGGCGATCCGCAGTACATTAGAGGGGATTCTATGATTTTAGATTGTCAGAACATCTCAAAGGCGTTCGGCACAGATGAAATTTTAAAGCAGGTTTCCTTTCATATAGAAGCGCACGAAAAGACCGCTGTCGTCGGAATCAACGGCGCGGGCAAATCCACACTGCTGAAAATTATTATGCACGAGCTTTCCCCCGATGAGGGCGCGGTAGTGCTTTCTAAAAATACATCGGTCGGCTATCTGGCGCAGTACCAGGATATTTCCGGTGAGCGTACGATATATGAGGAGGTGCTTTCTGCAAAGAGCGAGCTGGTCCGTATGGAGGCGCAGCTGCGTGAAATGGAAGAAAGGATGCGCACTCTAAAAGGAGATGCGCTGGAAACACTTTTGGAAAAATACAATCGGATGCACCATGCTTTTGAGCTGCAGGACGGCTATGCTTATCGCAGCGAGGTAATGGGCGTGATCCGGGGGCTTGGGTTTTCACAGGAGGATTTTGAACATCCGGTGTCCAAGCTGTCCGGCGGGCAGAAGACCCGGGTATTTTTGGGGAAGCTGCTGGTGACAAAGCCGGATCTTCTGATACTGGATGAGCCGACAAATCATCTGGACATGTCTTCGATTGCATGGCTTGAGACTTTTTTGTCCAATTATAAGGGGGCGGTTTTGATTGTAAGCCACGACCGCTATTTTCTGGACAAAATCGTGACAAAGGTGATCGAATTATCCGGTCACAGGGCGTTTTCCTATCAGGGGAATTATTCGGATTATGCGGTTAAAAAGGCTGCCGTGCGGGATGCGCAGCTAAAGGCCTGGCAGAATCAGCAGCGGGAGATCAAACGCCAGGAGGAGGTCATTGCCAAGCTCAAATCCTTTAACCGGGAAAAGTCTGTGCGGCGGGCCGAAAGCCGGGAAAAGCTGTTAGATAAAATAGAGCGTCTCGATAAGCCTATGGAAGAGCAGACGGATATGAAGATCCGTTTTGAGCCGGATATCGTAAGCGGCAACGATGTGCTTTTGGTGGAGGATCTGGCAAAAGCATTCGGGTCGAACCGTCTGTTTGCAGGAATTACGTTTGAGATAAAGCGCGGGGAGCGGGTAGCATTGATTGGAGACAACGGCACGGGCAAGACGACGATGTTAAAAATCATCAATGAGCTGCTGCCGTTTGACGCCGGGAAAATTACGTTGGGGACAAATGTGCATATCGGATATTACGATCAGGAGCATCAGGTGCTTTGCGATGAAAAGACGCTGTTTGAGGAAATTTCCGATACCCGTCCTCAGTTTACCAATACGCAGGTGCGGAATGTCCTGGCCGCGTTTTTGTTTACGGACGATGATGTATTTAAGCGGATAGGCGATATCAGCGGCGGGGAAAAGGGACGGCTGTCGCTGGCAAAGCTGATGCTCTCAGAGGCTAACTTCCTCATCCTGGACGAGCCTACGAACCATCTGGATATTACGTCGAAGGAGATTTTAGAGTCGGCGTTAAAGGAGTATACCGGAACGGTATTGTTTGTGTCGCACGACAGGTATTTTATCAATCAGACAGCGACCAGGATTCTGGATTTGACCGAACAGACAGTAGTAAATTATATCGGTAATTATGATTATTATCTGGAGAAGCGCGAGATACAGATGCAGTATGTGCCGGCTGCAGAGAAAGCGGTGCAGGCTGTGGAAAAGAGCGGAGCCGGAAAGGCCGGCTGGAAGCAAAAGAAGGAGGAGCAGGCCAGGATACGAAAGCGGGAAACCGCGCTTAAGCGGGCAGAGGAGGAAATTGCCGTCAAGGAGGCGCGTGTGCAGGAGCTGAATGAAGAGATGAACCGTTCAGAGGTGGCGACGAATGCGGCGCGTCTTTCAGAGATCCATGGAGAGCTGACGACGCTTTCGGAGGAGCTTGAACGCTTGTATGAGGTTTGGGAGGAATTGGCGGAGGAAGAGGAATAGGCCGTCCCGTTCCAGGCCGCGGTCACCCCGCCACCCGTTCTAGGCGCTCTCCAAGCCGGCTCAATATTTCATTCGATATCGTCCCTGCATATGCGGCGAATTCACTGGCTGCAATCTCCTGATCGCCGCATTTGCCAATCAGCACCACTTCATCCCCCGCAGCCGCCTGCGTGATTTCCGACACGTCAATCAGAAGCTGATCCATACAAATCCGTCCAATCATCTTTGCTCTCTGCCCGTTTACCAGCACATATCCTTTATTGGACAGATCGCGCGGAATGCCGTCTGCATATCCGATGGAAACAGCCGCGATGCGCATCTCCCGTACTGCGGTATAATCCAGTCCATAGCCGACGGATTCCCCGGCATGCAGAAGCCTTACGCATTCGATCCGGGCCTTTAAGGTCAGGACAGGCCTTAAATCAATCTGAGCGACGGTTTGGTCGTCCGGCGAGCTGTAGGCTCCGTAAAGGGCGATTCCGATCCGGGCGTAGTCGAAGCTTAGCTGCGGATAATTCAAAACGCCGTAGCTGCCCTGCAGGTGTGTCTTAAAGTCCCGGATTCCGTTCCGGTGCAGATACGCTACAACGGACTGGAATTTTTGAATTTGCTTTCGCGTATAGTCCCGTTCGGTGTTGGTCGTGCCGTCGGAAGCGCACAGATGGGAAAATACGCCGGTGATGTTTAAATTTTTCAGGCTCCACATGCTGCGGATCGCTTCTCTGTTTTCGCTGGGCTCCCCTAAACGGTGCATTCCCGTATCAATTCCGACGTGGACACTTATGGGCGTTCCGAAGCTGCTTAGCTCTCTGGCATAGGGATAGTCAACGACCGTCTGGGTCAGGCTGTAGGCGGCCAGATCGGTAAACTGATGGGGTGTGGTATAGCCTAAGACCAGTATCTCCCCTGTGATTCCCGCATTTCGAAGTGCAATTGCTTCGCTTACAGAGGCGACGCAGAAGCTGCGGATCCCGTTTTTTTGCAGCGCTTTGCCGATAAGCGCTGCGCCATGGCCGTAGGCGTTTGCCTTGACGGCGGGCATCATGGCGCACTGCGCGGGCAGAAGCGCCTTAAGCGCCGTTACATTGTGAAGCAGGTGGTTCATATTCAGTTCAATCCATGCGCGTCCTTTTTGGTACATGCTGTAAGCTCTCCTTTGAAAAATTGAATCAGGTACACGGCCGCGAGGGAAAGTGTACAGACAGCGAGGTACTTAATGATGGTATTGTTTACCAGAAGCTCCGTCTGCCCGACTGCCTTTGCAAGTGCGCGCCACAGTACGATGACGGCGGGATGTATGAGATAAAGCAGCATGGAGCTGTTTCGGATCCATCCGGCAGCCTGTCCTTCGGCGGTCAGCAGAAGCTGGAATAAAAAGAACAGGGCAGGCAGTAAAAAGAAATACATACTGTTGTGCTTTTGAAGATCAAAGCGGTAGGTGAGATATCCTTCTCCCAATAAAAGAAGAAGGGAAGTAAAAAGCCCCCATCCGCAGATCTTCTTCGGTATGCGGATCCGGTAAACGGCAGTTAGTGCGCCAAGCAGGATAAAAACGGGCGCAAAAAAAATGCCGTTGCGCGTGTGGCTGCTGATCTGAAAAAGGCCGTCATACAGGGAGGACAGTACGGGAACATCCTTGATAACCCCGTAATAGCTGTCGCCGAACAGTCCGACGATATAGGCGGCAAACGACAAAAGGGCTGCAGCCGTAACGGACAGGCGGGTAATCAGGACAAGCAGCAGGCAGCCGGTTAGAACCGCCGGAAAATACCAGAGGTGATAAAACGTCCCGTCAAAAAACAGATCCTTAAAAAACGCCGGGAGGTTCCCAGGCAGTCGATTGGAATAAATCATCACCGGCAGATAAAAAAGCGATACCGCAAGGTAGAGCAGGGTGTTTTTCAGCAGAAAACGGCGGACGGCGTATGTTTTTTGGAAGCTGCTCATCAAATACGGCGCCAGGACGAAGTAGCCTGTTGTCATAAAGAAAAACGGAACGGCTACCCGGAACAGGCAATAGGTGACAAGGAAGTCGAGCGTTTCGTTGATCATTTCGAAGGGCGCCGTGTGAATGGCAATCACCATAAAGGCCGCCGCAAAACGGAAATTGTCTATCCCGGCAAAATTTTTCTTACGTGCCATAGTCCTCCTATTCTTCCATTTCAAGCAGGCGCCGGATGACCTCGTCAAACGGCATGCCGATGGCTCCTAGCATATTCGGGTAACGGCTGTGGCCGGTAAAGCCGGGGATGGTGTTGACCTCGTTGAAATAGATTTCTCCCTTTGGGGTCAGAAACAGATCAACCCTTGCAAAGCCAGAGCAGCCCAGCAGACGGTAAATCGTAAGCGCCGTCTGTTTGATTTTGTCCGACTGCTCCGGGGTGATGCGTGCCGGTACGTGAATGCTTGAGGTTTTCAGCGTGTATTTTTCCGTAAAATCAAAAAATCCGTCGGACAGCTCAATTTCGTCTACCTCTCCAATGATGAGCTCTTTTGTGCCGAGTACGGCACAGCCGACCTCAAATCCGTCAATCAGCTCCTCTAAGAGAACCGTTGTATCGTGTTCAAACGCGGCTTCAATGGCGGGCAGCAGGTCTTTTTCAGTTAAAACCTTACTGATGCCAAAGGAGGAGCCGGAGCGGACGGGCTTCACGAACAGGGGGTAACCCAGCTCTAAGGCGTAGCTTGCAATTTCCTGCAGGGAATCGTCCTTTTTTAAGACAATGGATCGGGCGGATTTGATCCCGTTTTTGGAAACAATGCGGTGTGCCAGCTCCTTGTCCATGCACAGGGCAGAGGAGAGTGCACCGCAGCCGATGATCCGGATGCCCGCCAGCTCCAAAAGGCCCTGCAGCGTCCCGTCTTCTCCGTTTTTGCCGTGCAGAATGGGAAGTGCGGCGTCGAACGAGATCGTCCGAAGACGGTTATTTTCCAGGCAGCAGATACCGTGGACCGTGCGGTCTGTGGAAGGGAATACGGGAATACAGTCTTTTTCAGACTGCCAGGAGTCGTTTTCAATTGAGGCAATATCACCGCGGTACCAGAACCATTGGCCGGTCTTACGGTCGATGCCGATTAAAATAGGGGTATAGCGCGTCGTGTCAATGTTTTGAATGACAGCGCAGGCAGATTGCAGGGAAACCTCATATTCGGTAGAACAGCCGCCGAAGAAGACGGCGATTGTTTTGGAATTTGTCGTCATTCGTCTAATCCTCCGTTTTTGTGTTTAAAATAGAACCGTGTTTATTATATATAGGATGGCGGGAAAAATGCAACGAAGGAAGTCTTAAGAATTATTGAAAAAGTTTTAAGGCAGGAGGATGTCGGATAATAGTTGATTATTTTGGCAATAAATTTTATAATAGCTACAGAAACAAACATACGAAACAGGAGGTTTTCAAATATGGCATGGTATGACGAGGCAGTTTTTTATCACATCTATCCTCTGGGACTCACCGGCGCTCCGAAGGAGAATAGCTACGGCGCCCCTGAGCACCGTTTAAACACGCTGCTCCCGTGGATCGCCCATGTAAAGGAGATTGGCTGTGATGCAATTTACATCGGCCCTCTTTTTGAGTCGGTAGGCCACGGCTATGAAACGACAGATTACAAGAAATTGGACAGCCGCCTTGGAACAAACGAGGATTTGGCAAATTATGTGGCGGAATGCCACAAGCAGGGCATCCGCGTAATTTTAGACGGTGTTTTCAACCATACGGGGCGGGATTTTTTTGCATTTGCGGATATCAGGGAGAAACGGGAGAATTCACCGTATAAGGACTGGTACTGCAATGTGAATTTCTGGGGCAATAACCAGTATAACGACGGCTTTTCCTATGAGAACTGGGGCGGATACGATCTGCTTGTAAAGCTCAATCAGCAAAATCCTGCCGTACGGGATTATATCTGCGACGTCATCCGTTTTTGGGTAAAGGAATTTGACATTGACGGCATCCGTCTGGATGCGGCGGATGTACTGGATTTTCAGTTTATGCAGGCACTGCGTGCCGTGGCGAATGAGGTGAAGCCGGAGTTCTGGCTGATGGGCGAGGTAATCCACGGAGATTATACGCGCTGGGTCAACGAGGGCACGCTGCATTCGGTTACGAATTACATGCTGCATAAGGCGCTGTATTCCGGGCATAACGACCATAATTATTTTGAGATTGCCCATACGGTGAAGAACCTTTATGCCAAGGGCGGCAACCGTCCGGATGGGCTGAAGCTGTACAATTTTGTGGACAACCATGACGTAGAGCGTATTTATACAAAATTAAATAAGAAGGAGCATTTTACACCGGTACATATTCTGCTCTACACGCTGCCGGGCGTTCCTTCCATTTATTATGGTTCGGAATTCGGCATCGAAGGAAGGAAGGAGCGGTTTTCCGATGATTCCCTGCGCCCTGCGCTTTCGCTTTCGGATTATCCGAACGCGGTGCGGACAAACGGCTTTACCCGTCTGATTGCGGCTTTGGGAGGCGTGCGAAAGGGTACGCCGGCGCTTTCCTATGGGGATTACAGAGAGCTGCTTTTGACCAACCGTCAGTATGCGTTTTCCAGGAATTATAACGGCGAATCGGTTCTTATTACCGTAAATAACGATGACAGCGATTATACGATGACACTGCCGGCCGGCAATGCGCCGGAGTATATTGGGGCGCTGTCCGGAGAGCGTGTTTCCGTTTCCGGAGGAAATATTGTTGTAAATGTAAAGGCAAACGCGGGGGATATCTGGCTGCCAATGACAAATGGCCGGATGCCGGGCGCATATGAGCAGAAAGCCGCAGAAGCGGCAGGAGCCGTGACAGCAGTGCAAAACAACCGCGAGGATACGGCGGCGTTCGTACAGAAGGC
>CANDKL010000082.1 GCA_947385255.1 uncultured Roseburia sp.
CGTAGGTCGGCTCTAAAATCGGCTCCAGCTGCGGGCAGTCGTAGGTGATCTGGCCGGTATTGTTCTTGCCGCGGATATAGGCCGGAATAAAATCCATCGGACCCGGCCGGTAAAGCGATATCCCCGCTATGACGTCTTCAATATTCTGCGGCTTTAGCTCCTTCATGAAGTTTTTCATCCCGGCGCTTTCTAACTGGAACACGCCCTCTGTTTTTCCGGTTCCAAGCGAATCATATACGGCCTTGTCATCAAAATCAATCCGGTCGATATCCAGCGAAATCCCCCGGTTTTTCTTTGCCATAAGAACGGCATTCTGAATTACCGTCAGCGTTCTAAGGCCCAAAAAGTCCATTTTTAAAAGGCCTAGCTCCTCAATCGTCGTCATCGTAAACTGCGTGGTAATCATGCCGTCGGTGCCTCTTGCAAGCGGCACATATTCATCCATTGGCTTCTGGGAAATTACGACGCCGGCCGCATGGGTGGAGGAATGCCTGGGCAATCCCTCCAAACGCTTTGACATATCAATCAGACGCTTTATGCTTTCGTCCTTTTCATACATCGAACGCAGCTCCGGGTTCATTTTCAAAGCCTTGTCAATCGTAATACCAGGGTCACCCGGAATGCTTTTTGCAATCGTATCCACAAATGCATACGGCAAATCCATCACGCGCCCCACATCGCGGATCACGCCCCTTGCGGCCAGCGTACCAAAGGTAATGATCAGCGTTACGCAGTCCTTTCCGTATTTTTCGACTACATAGTCAATGACCTCCTGACGCCGTTCAAAACAAAAATCCACGTCGATATCGGGCATGGAAATACGCTCCGGGTTTAAGAACCGCTCAAAAATCAGTCCGTACCGGATAGGGTCAATATTGGTAATCCCCGTCGTATAGGATACTAAGCTCCCGGCTGCGCTTCCGCGCCCCGGCCCTACCATAATGCCCTGCTCCCTGGCAAACCGGATGTAGTCCCACACGATTAGAAAATATTCGACATAGCCCATATTTTGGATCACGCCAAGCTCCTCGTCGAGCCGGGGCTTTAGCTCGTCCGCCGTATCCGGATACCGTTCCTTTAACCCGTCATAGCAGAGCTTCTGCAGATAAGAAAACGTCGTATAGCCTTCCGGTACCGGAAAATTCGGCAGCTTGGTATGGCCGAATTCGATCTCCACCTCGCATCGATCGGCAATTTTCTGCGTATTCTCCACGGCTTCTATCGCATAAGGAAACAGCGCCTTCATCTCAGCCTCGGATTTGACATAATACTGGCCGCCCTCGTAACGCATCCGGTTTTCGTCGCCAAGCTTCTTCCCGGTCTGCAGACAGAGCAGGATATCGTGCGGCTCGGCGTCCGCCTCGCAGGTGTAATGGACGTCGTTCGTCGCGACCAGCGCAATCCCGGTGTCCTTCGAAAGTCTGAGAAGCTGCTGATTGACGGCCTGCTGCTGCGCAAGTCCGTGATCCTGCAGCTCCAGGAAAAAATTCCCCTCACCAAAGCAATCCCGGTATTTATATGCCGTTTTCTTTGCCTCATCGTAAAGACCGCGCACCAGACAGCGCTGTACCTCTCCGGCCAGACAGGCGCTTAGGGCAATCAGGCCCTCGTGATATTCCTGCAGAACCTCCATGTCCACTCTTGGTTTATAGTAGTAACCATCCACAAAGCCTTTGGATACGATTTTGACCAGATTGGCGTAGCCCTGGTTATTTTCAGCCAAAAGAACCAGGTGGTAATAGCGATCCTCCCCGTGTGTATTTTCCCGGTCGAAGCGGGAATTCGGCGCAACATAAACCTCGCAGCCTAAGATAGGGCGAATGCCGGCGGCTTTGGCGGCCTTGTAAAAATCAATGACGCCGTACATCACGCCGTGATCTGTGATGGCGGCGGCGGTCATGCCAAGCTCCTTGACTCTTGCAACATATTCGCTTATTTTATTCGAGCCGTCGAGAAGACTATATTCTGTGTGAACGTGTAAATGGGTAAATGCCATGGTAAGACTCCGTTTCTATGCAAATTTTGCTTTCGTGCCTGAATTTCTGTGAACCTCTTTTCCATTGTGCCTTTTCCTATTATAGCACCGCGTGCAACGCTTTTCCAGAGCAATATAAGACAAAAAAAGCCGACTAGACGGATTCCTTTTCGTCTGTCGGATGATACACCTGTACGTTTCTTCTTTTTTTGTTGGATTCCCGGCGCCTAGCCGCCAAGGCTTTCATTACGCCTTGGCTTCTACCGTAACCGCCCAAAGGGGCTTTGTTGAATTTACTGCGCGTTTCTTAGCTTGCTGCATTCACCATGTACGATACAAACTGG
This sequence comes from uncultured Roseburia sp., assembly GCA_947385255.1. Classification (GTDB taxonomy): domain Bacteria; phylum Bacillota; class Clostridia; order Lachnospirales; family Lachnospiraceae; genus Roseburia_B. The sequence continues at coordinate 2,320 of CANDKL010000082.1, forward strand.
ATAAAATCTTCCCCTTCTGATACCCGGATATCCAATCCGTCTTCTCCCGGTACCAGAACTTTTAACAGCTCTGTGCCCATCTGCTCTTCCTTCAAATTGTATATCTCATTGTTCGGAAGCTTTAAAAGTACGCTGCCTTTGCTTTCTTTGATTACCTTTTCCAACCTTTCTGCGTTTGGTATTTGTTTTAAATTCAGTCGATACATATTCGTTTCTCCTTTCATTTTGAAAAAATTGAGATACAACTTTTATGCCGGCAATCTCGATTGCGAGATTATGATACCCCCAAATCCTGCAATTTGTAAATGGACACTTCCAACAAATTTCCAATCGCAATTTTTCAAAAGATTGTGGAAAAGGTTTCACAATTTGGGAACAAAGTGAAACTTAAGCCCGGCAAATGTAGAAATTTTCCTTCTGCCGGGCCCAAATTTTTTTCCTGCAGTTTTTTTTGCTTTTTCGACAGGGCTTATTTTACCCTGACCGTTACTACCTTTTTGACGCCGTTGCACCGAATCGTGATTTTGGCGGTTCCTTTTTTCATCCCCTTAATTACGCCGGACTTACTAACCGTCGCGACCTTCTTATTGGAAGACTGGTAGGTTATTTTCGAACCGTTCTTATTGGATGCTTTTGCACCGATTTTTGTTTTTTTGCCGACCTTGACGGTATAGCTGCCTTTAGAGGTCGTAATCTTGCATTTTCCCGCCTGCTTTTGGTTCTTCGCCACAGCCGCCTCATACGCTTCCTGCGCTTCTTTTGCTTTGGCCTTTGCTTCCAAAGCTTCCGCCTTTGCAGCCTCCAGCTCCCTTTTAGCAGTCTCAAGCTCCTTTGTTACCGCTGCAGCGGCCTCCTGCAGCTTACCTTCCAGATCCGGCGTAAGCGCTGTGGCAGCTTTTAAAATCCGTTCTGCCGCTTCCCCTACCTCTTCCTCAGAAATCCGATCCTGCTGCAGGATACCGGCCGCCTGTGTAAGCGCTTCCTTTAATGCGTCTGCCGTATTTTTCGTATAAGACGACAGATCCAGCTTCGCATAAGCATCGTATACCGCACGCAGCATCTGCTTCTGCGCTTCGGACGCCACAAGCGGCTCCGTCCAAAATGTCATCGCAAACGCATCCTGATAATTGCCGGCATTGCTCTTTTCACGCGTTACAATCAGAACCTGATATTCTGTTTCAGGCTCTAAGCCGGTCAGTGTAATACGTCCTGCACCGGATGCAATATCCTGATTCTTTTCCCCGTTCAAAAGAACATAGGCCGGTTCCGTCACGCCGTCTGCTTCCCAGAAAATCTCCGCCTCCCGGACGCCTGCCTCTATCTGATACGGCTGGTATGCGCTTTCGATTTCCCCTGGCCCAAGCAGCGCCTGATACACAGAAAGCTCGTCAATCCAGGCATCCTTTACACCAAACTGCAGGTTGCCGTCCGCTCCTAATACGAGCCCGTAATCTTCTACATCTATGCTGCCCTGCTGCTGGCCGCGAATATCCGTACTGCCGGCCTTTTTCCCGTCTATATAAAGCGTCATTTCCCCGTCGCGGTCAAACGTAGCGGCGATCCTGTGCCAGTTTCCGTCGATTGCCTTTGCAAAACGGCCCGTATCCGCCCTGCCGCTGCCTTCGGCCGTAAAATTTAAGCTCATTCCGTGATTGCCGCCGCCGAATGCGCCGATGGTAAATCCCTGGTTTGCGCCCGTATTCCAGTCCTTATTCGAAAGAATGCTGCAGTCGCTGCCTTCCCCTGCACTTCCCTTGTACCAGAACAGGATAGAAAAATCATCCTTCCCCAGCCTTAAGCCCTCTGCCTTTCCAAAGTCCACATACTGCTGCGCCCTTACGGCTTCCCCTGCCACGCCAGCGTCATTGACCAGATGAAGCGCCTTTCCTTTTACTCCTTTTCCAAATTCAGGAGAACCCACAAGCGTTCCGTTATTCTGGTTTCCCGAGATATCGTCCGCCGTTTTGTCGTCAAAATTCACCTCCAGAACCTTGCTTTGTTTTTTGCCGCTTTGGTAAAGCCTTATGGTATGATCGTACTCCGGCAAAAAGACATCGTCCCGGTAATCGTACATGCTAAGCTGCACCCGATCCTCATAGACCGTTACATGGTAGCCGATCTGCCCCCTCGCCTGTCCGCCTCCGTCATTATAATAGAAGCTGGGCACATCGACCATCGCGCCGTAGTCTGTTTCGATAACGTCACAGGCGCCCAGTCCATTGTGAATATGGCCGGTAAACAGGATCACGTTCGGATATTTGCGCAGCACCTCTTTGATTTCATGATCCTGCACACCGACGCTCCAGTCGTTGCTGTTAAAATAGGTATCCCGCATTGCCTGGTGCAGAAGGATAAAAACCGGCTTGCCGTCGGAAGCGTTTTCCGCCACCTTTTCATCCAGCCATTTTATCTGTGCGTCTGAAACATACGCCCGGTCCTTTAAATCCCATTCCGTGTTCAGCACTAGAAAATGATAGCCGCCCAGCCATTTGTCATAATACACCTTTCCGTCCGTTTCTCCCATGTAATCCGCATTGTGCCTCATATAGCGTTCGTAAATCTCAGACCAGCCGGTTCTCCACCGCACATCATGGTTGCCAAGCGCCGTCATAAATTCCGGTATATCTCCGCCAAACCTTTTTAAAATACTAAAATATTCCTCAAACTGCCCTTCCTCTCCGTAATCGCTGAAATCACCGCAGTTCATTACGCCAAGCGTATCCGGAAACATTTCATTGATATCGTTTAACGCATCGATCAGATGGGCGCTGTTGGACTCCGTATCACTGTTCTGCCTGATATGGACATCGCTTAAAACGTCAAATTCCACAATGCCCCGCTCCGGCCTGACAAGCTCGTTATACGCTGCGGCCAGACGTGCCAGCAGAGCATTCACCGCTTCTTTGCCGGACACCTGCTCCGCCTCTTTTTTCACATCATTCAGTACCTTTTCAAACGCTGCCTTTTTCTCCTGGGAAGCGCCCGAATTTTTCAGGCTTTCCTCATAATCGGCTATCGTATGCAAAAGCAGGTACGGCGCGTCCATCTCCTGGATTTCCTCCTGGGAAAATGCATATTTATACACCTCCAGCTCGTCAATATACGAATCCTTTACGCCAAACCGCTTAAAGCCGTCTGCCCCCAGTACAAAATCGGCAACGTCTATCGACCTTCCGTTTTGTCCGCTGATGTCCTTATCCGCCATTTTATTTCCGTCCACATAAAGCGCCATGCTGCTGTCCCTGTCAAACACTGCCGCAATGTGGTGCCATGTACCATCCGTTGCCTCGGCAATCCGGTCCGTATCCAGCCTGCTGCTGCCGGCTGCCGTAAAATTCAGTCCCATCCCGTTTCTGAAATCCGCAATCGTAAGCCCTTCGTTGCCGCCGCTGTTCCAGTCCTTATTCCCGATGACGGCTACCTCCTCCGGATCCCCGCCGTCGGACTTATACCAAAATAAAATACTAAAATCCCCCGTTCCGAATTTCAGATCCTCCGGCTCTCCAAAGCTGACATACTGCCGGGCCTCCTCATACTCTCCCGCAACCTGATCCGGATTCACCAGATGAATCGCCTTGCCGCGCATCCCCTCTGTAAACTCCGGATTCCCTGTTATTGTTCCATGATTTCCATTTCCAGATGAATCTTTCGCATCTTCCTCGTCAAAGGTCACCTTCAATACCGGAGATGCGTCTGCGGCCAAAACCTTCATGCTGCCCATTGCAGCCAGAGCGGCCATACCCGCTATGCAAAGTCCTTTCCTCATGTTAAAATTCACCATTTTCAGTCTCCTTTCTGTTTTCTTTTTATCTATTTTAACATAGAAAACCTGATAGCTCTATGTCATTTTTAGTGTAAAATGTTTCATTTTATATATGAAAAGCGTTACTTTTTCGAAATTATATTGCCCCCAAATCCCGCATTTTGTAAATGGATACTTCCACCAAATTTTAAGTGGCAATGATTCAAAAGCTTATGGAAAAAGCATATTGAAAAACATTTTTGCATATGCTATAATGCCAATAGGCAAAAAGAAATGAAAAGTCCACGTTGACGAAAGAACGAATCCCTAAACTGTATTGCAGTACAGTTTAGGGATTCTTCTTTACTTTTATACTGGCAAAGCACCCAGTAGGTTATTTGTTGCTCCTGTCATTGCTGTCTAACCATTTGATGATGTGATGTAGTGGCAAGCTACACCAGCCGCAACAGCGATAAAAAAAGAAATGAAAATATCCAACGCCGACACCTCCAGGCCAGCCATACTCACAAAGAAGCCACAGCAACCTCCACCTGCTTCCCGCAGAAGGCAACCCCATATTTAAAGACCGTTTGAATACCCTTGGCAGCCATCTCCGTATCGTACTTACGATCCTCAATCTGCTTTAAAGCTGTCTCTGAAAGCTGCTTAAGCCGATCTTTGGAAAAATTTTTAGCCGCCTTCAGTTCAATCAGAATGCCTGGCATATTCTCTGCTTTAGGCAATAATTGAATATCATACCGGCCTTCGCCCGATTCCCCATTCGAACTGACATAATAGCGGTTGTCCATCATGGCGCAAAGCCCCAGGACAAAACCATGGTAAAAGTTTTCTCCAGCCGTATCATAGCAGCTTACCGACTGCATAAGAAGCTTGTGCATCTCTTCTTTCAGACTTTGCGCATCCTTGGAATACAAGGCCTCCTGAATCGAAACCGCCGTAGCCTGGGGAATGATATCCGTCAGTTTCTGCAGGATTTCCTTGTGGTAGACAAATGCAATTTCCTGGTTAGGCAATGCCACCTCACACATATAATCACCGCCAAAAGCAGGAGCCGCCTTTATGGCTTTCAGATAGCCCGCAACCAGCAGAAAGCTGTACACGGAGGAAGGATTTTTGCGAATTTGAGGGTAAATAACCCCTGTATCAATATATGTTAGGAAAGATTCCCCCTGCAATAAAGCGTTGAGACGTTCATAAATATCTTCTCCTGCATGTGCCAAAACTTCACCGATAATCTCATTGCTGCCCGTCGACTGCCAAAAAGCCTTCGGCTGGCAGCCGCTGCCAAAATAGCTGACGACTGACCAGGGGTTCAATATTTCCGAGTCCCCAAAGCGATACCCATTGTACCAGGCACAGATTTCCCCATACTTTCCTTCAGCATGGTAATAGCACGCAATCGCTTTTACCTCTTCTGGTGTAAATCCAAAAAATTCACTATACTGGCCGTCCAATATAGAATTCACTTTCAAATTATTTAAGCCGCTGAAAATGCTCTCTTTGGCCACACGAAGAATTCCAGTTAAAAATCCATAAGAAAGATGCCGGTTATCCTTCAGGCCGCCGGAAAAGAGGTTGCGCATAAAAAGGATTACTTTATCATAGAAGCCCCTCATATGCCCTTGCTGAATCGGCGTATCATACTCATCAATAATGATAATCGGCGAAATGCCATAGTGTTCGTCCAGCATCTGGGAAAGCCTTTGTAAGGACATCATCATGTCTGTGCTGTCCGCTTTCTCTTCCAGAACTTTTTTTAAATATGACTTCTCATATTTGCTGCACCGTCCGCTTTGCAAAAGCTCGCTGTGGCGTTCAAATTCCTGCCGGAGAATTTTTGAAATCTGATCATACGTCTCTTTCCAGGTGTCGCGTTTTACATCTTTAAAGGTAATAAAAATGACCGGGTACTTTCCCTGATAATCACGATATTTTTTGCCGCAGCGCCATATTTTTTTGCCTTTAAAATAGACCGAGGTGTCTTCGTCTGTCTTTTCAAAGAAGGTACGGAGCATATCCATATTCAAGGTCTTGCCAAAGCGGCGCGGGCGGGTAAATAGGGAAACCATGGGGCGTTCATCTAAAAACTCCTTAATCATCATGGTTTTATCCACGTAGTAGTATTCCGACGAGGCCAGGCGATAATCCGAAATTCCCACTGGCAGGGGCAGGCATGGCGATTTTTTGTACTTGCTGCACCTGCTCGGCGTGCCAGCCTTCATCTGCCTGTCCTCCGGACTTTTGGCGTCTGTAGGAATTGCCCAGCTGCGGCCTTTTTTATAGGCTCCTTTTATCTGTCCCTCCCTGCATAGGGCCGTGATCCGACGTTCCGCCATTCCCCAAAGATCTGCTGCTTGCTTTACGCTCATTGTATCGGCCATTTTTCCACCTCCAAATTTCCCGTCACCACAGCTTAAACAGCGCAATCCCCTTCTTCGCCGCCTTATACGGCAGCGTCTCCAGCTCCTTTACCGCCTGCTTGAGCTCCTTCCGTATTTCAATCTGCTGCGGGCAGTGCTTCTCGCATTTTCCGCAGCTGATGCACTGCGACGCGCTGCTTTGATTCTTCCGAAACGCCGTACACTGCAGATACTCCTTTCTGGCGCCGCTTTTTGTCTCGGAGTACATCTCATTGTAGCAGCGGAAGGTCACCGGGATGTCTACGCCTGCCGGACAGGGCATGCAATAGCCGCAGCCGGTGCAGCCCACCCTTACGTTCTTTTTGATTTCGTTCCTGACCTGTTCGATGAACGCTTCATCCTCCCCGGAAAAATGCCCGACGACGGCTTTCCCTGCCGTTTGGATATTTTCGTCAATCATTTCCAATGAATTCATGCCGGAAAGCACGCAGGTGACCTCCGGCTGGTTGTACAGCCACCGGAACGCCATTTCAGCCGCTGTCCGGTGCTGCGGATCCTGCTCAAACAGCTGCTTGGCGCTTTTGGGCAAAAGACTGACTAAGCGTCCGCCGCGCAGCGGCTCCATAATCATCACCGGCAGGCCCTTTGCGGCGGCGTAGCGTAGTCCCTCTCTGCCGGCCTGGCTGTGCTCGTCCATGTAGTTATACTGGATCTGACAGAAATCCCAGTCGTATGCGTCAACCAGCTGTTTAAACGCAGCCGTGTGCCCGTGGTAGGAAAATCCGATATTGCGGATTGCCCCGCTTTTCATTTTCTCTGCGATCCAGCCTTCTATCCCCATTTTTTTCAGCTTTTCCCAGGTATCTGTGTCGGTTAGCATATGCATCAGGTAATAGTCGACATGATCCGTTTTCAGGCGGCGCAGCTCCTCCTGGAAGGTCTTTTCCACGCCCTCCATGGATTTGATCATATAATGGGGCAGCTTTGTCGCGATGTATACCTGATCCCTGCAGTGGTTTTTGTGCAGGATTTCCCCCACCGCCGCCTCGCTGCCCGGGTAAATATAAGCGGTATCCAGATAATTGACGCCCTGCCGAATGGCGTGCACAAGCTCCCGTTCCGCCTTCTCCAGGTCGATCCCGCCGCCCTTCCTTGTGAAACGCATGCAGCCGTAGCCAAGTACGGACAGGTCGTTTCCTTTGCGGTCCTTTCTGTATTGCATGTTTATCCCAGCCTTTCTTTGACAGCCGTTTCCGGCATCAGCTCAATCTGTGCTCCAGCTCCTCCATCCAAATCCTCACACACGCATCCGACGGCATCCGCAAATCGCCTCTCGGCGAAAGCGCGACGGTGCCCACCTTCGGCCCATCCGGCAGGCAGGAGCGCTTGAATTGCTGTGCAAAAAACCTCCGGTAATAATTTTTCAGCCATTTTAAGATTTCCCTGTCTTCATACACGCCCGCAAACGCCCTGCATGCCAGGCGGTACACCTTCCTCGGCGGATATCCGAACCGCAGCATATAATATAGGAAAAAATCGTGAAGCTCATAGGGGCCGACCAAATCCTCTGTCTTCTGGGAAATCTGGCCCTCCTTCGGCGGCAGAAGCTCCGGGCTGACCGGGGTATCCAGTACGTCAAGCAGGATTTTTTTCAGCGCCTTATCCTCACAGGTATCTGCATAATAACGCACCAGATGGCGCACCAGCGTCTTCGGCACGGAAGCGTTGACGCCGTACATCGACATGTGATCGCCGTTATAGGTCGCCCAGCCAAGCGCCAGCTCCGACATATCTCCCGTTCCGATGACCAGTCCGCCCTCCCGGTTCGCAATATCCATCAAAATCTGGGTACGCTCCCTTGCCTGCGCATTTTCATACGTAACATCCTGGCAGTCCGGATCCTGTCCGATATCCAGAAAATGCTGGCTGACCGCAGCTTTAATCGAAACCTCCAGAAAATCTGCGCCCAGGCTTTTTATCATCTGAACTGCGTTTTGATAGGTCCGATCCGTCGTCCCAAAGCCCGGCATGGTCACTGCCTTAATCCCGCTGCGGGAAATCCCCAGCCGATCAAATGCGCGTACTGTAACTAACAACGCAAGCGTCGAATCCAACCCGCCGGAAATTCCGACGACCGCGCATCTGCAATGGGTATGCCGGAGCCGTTTGCAAAGCCCCATCGACTGGATTGCCAGGATTTCGTCGCAGCGTTTCCGGCGTTCTTTTTTTCTTCCCGGCACAAACGGCGCCGGATCAATCAAACGGGTCAGCTCCGTCTGCTCCGTGTGCAGAAAAAACTTCGTTTCCTCATAGCTGTCCGCGTCCTCCCACGTCTCAAAGGTTGTATTTCGCCTGCGCTCCTCCGCCAGCTTTTTTACAT
>CANDKL010000083.1 GCA_947385255.1 uncultured Roseburia sp.
GACTGTAAATCTGCTGCAAATTGCTTCGGTGGTTCGAATCCACCTCTGCCCATTTATTTCATCGGAGGATGAATGCCAATTGCCCGCGTGGCGGAACTGGCAGACGCGCAGGACTTAAAATCCTGTTGTAGCAATACAGTACCGGTTCGATTCCGGTCGCGGGCATTTCATAGCGCGGCTATTTATTTTCATTTCTGGATACAGAGAGACACGTTGGGTAAGCGTGTCTGTTTTTATGTCTGAATTTATTTTTCATATGTTAAGCTTGTTTTACAATTTCTTGACTTTTCGTTTTTATGTTAAGAAGGACTTCAGTTTTGCCGATAAACGTTAAGCAATATGTTGTTCAAAATAATAAGAAAGGAAAGTGACTATGAAAAAATTGATGGCAGCATTGCTCACCGGTAGTCTGGTGTTTCAGGCTTGGATAGGCGTTGCCACGCCTGTTTACGGGGCAGATGCTTCGGCCAAAGCAGCTGTGGTAGGCAGCCGTCCAAACGCCGGGGACGCTCTGGCAGATGAGCAAAACGGAATTGGCATCCAGGCAGAGGAAGGAAGCACCATTGAGGTAGAGGTCCGTTCCCTGGAGGCATTTCCTGTCACTGGCGCTGCAGAGGTGCGGCTTTGTGACAGCAGCAGGGCGGTTGTAAAATCCGAGACGCTGGACTTTGGCAGCAGCTCGGATGCCGTGTCGAAAACAGCGAAATTTGCCGTTTCACAGGGTGATTATACCGTAGAAATTGCAGCCCCGAAATATGCTTTATATACGCAGGATGTCCATGTGGATGCAAGCTGGAGCAATCGGATATTAGTTTGCTCTGCATTGACAGAGACGGGGAGCGAAGCGATAGCGGGCTGGCTGCGCCCTGGAGATGTGAACGGAGACGGGAACATAAGCGAAGCGGATACAGAGCTGCTTTTGGAGGCGGTCCGTCAGGGGACGCCGGACGCGGGGATGGATTTAAACGGCGACGGCAGAGTGGATATGGCAGATCTGCAGTATGCAGTCCTTAGCCTGGGCGAGAGTAAGGCGGCCCAGATTGAGAAAAAAGCTCTGGTGCAAAACGTACAGGCAAGCGAGGGAACGACGATTGACGGAAATATGGAGGAGTTTTTAAACAAAACCGGTTCCATTACGTTAAAGCCAGCCAATGAAGAAGAGGCGATTTCCGAGTCTAATCCCGTAGGTATGGAGTTTGTACTTGCAGCCGAGGAGGTTACGGATCCGGAATTGATCCCGACCATTGGCGGGATTACCATTCAGGCTTCGGCGGATATGGATGAGGACGGAACGGTCACCAGTGATATTACAGAAGGAGAAGCGGTTATTGTCTATGTGGACAACGACGGCAATGAGCAGGAGGAATCCATTTCCCTTGTGCCCGCGCAGGCTCCGCGCGGAGTGCGGTATCTGCTCAAGAGGGCATTGTCAGGCCGTGCGGTTGCTTCAGGCACAAGCGTGAGCGTAGAGGCAGACGGCTCCTTCGTATTGGATTTTGGCACACAGGTCGCAGTGAAGCGGGTTTTAATCCGCATTACCGGAACGAAAAAGACAGAACCGTTAGTCAATATTTCAAAGGTTGAATTTGTCAACAATATGGAGGAAAGGATTCCTGCCCCCAAGTTAGACATTCCAACCTTAAATAAACCGGTATCGGGAGATAAGAAGCTGTCTGTGTCATGGAACGCGCAGACGAATATAACCGGATATGAGATTTTTGTGTCGGGGCCGGTGAAGGGTCAGTCGGGAACCCAGACGCAGATTATTCCTGTTTCCGATACGAGCTATGAGATTTCCGGAATTCAGGATAAGAACCTGAAGAATTTTGCGGATTATACGATTAAAGTGCGTTCCGTCAACGGAGACTGGAGCAGCCCGTGGTCGAATACGCAGATTGGTACGCCAAAGCCGCAGAGCCGTCCTGCGCCGCCGGATAACGTAAATGCGGTGGGAGGATACCGTGCAATTACCGTATCCTGGAAGGATATGGACGACGCGGCAGGCTATATGGTTTATTACAAAAAGACAGAAGAAGAGGACAGCGCATTTCATCCGGTTGTGGAGGGATTTACGCAGACAACCGAGGGTACCGGCAAATTAAACGGCACAAGCTATCTGATTTCCGGCCTGGAGGATGAGACGTCCTATACAATTTATGTAATAGGCTGGAATGAGCTGGGCTGGGGAAGTCCGTCTCTGCATTCTGTTGCCGAAACCATCAGCACGGCATTGCCGCAGCTGCCGGACTATAAGACTTTAAATACGTCAAACGGACCGGGACAGGTGACGGCGCATATTGCAGGCGCAGCTTATGGCGGAAGCGGCGGGGCGCATATGGAAAACAGCCCGTTAGACTCTGCTTCGAGAAGCGCATGGGGTCTTGTGGACGATGATTACGGCTCGTACTGGTTTAAGAATGACTGGGATGACGGCGTGGCATATCCGACGAATGATAAGGGCGTGACGGTAACGTTAGACGGTGATTACCGGATGAATTATTTTACATTTGCTGCGGCAAACCCGGAGGGTGCGTTTGAATATGCCAGAGTCCGCTATTGGAATTCGGAAAATCCTTCTTCGGCAAATCTGGTAAATGCCAGCCTGATTACGAAGCGGGATAAACATAATAATCCGTATTATATCGTGAAATTTGCGCAGGCCGTGACCGCAAACCGGATTCATCTGTGCCTGGGCAGAGGCTATGGCAGATTTAATATGAAGATAGGCGAGATGCGCTTCTATCAGTACGATTCGCTGGAAGACGATATTATGGCGCTCTTTGTCGATGAAATGCATACGACGCTGCGGGATGACGTGACGGCAGCTACACTGGACGCGCTGGAGGCCCGCTTAAATACGCCGGATCCGGTAAGCGGAGAAAAGCATCCTCTGTACAGTGAGCTGGCGCTGGATTTGAATGCGGCGAGGGATATTTTATCGCTGAATCTTTGTCCGGCATTTGAAGTGGATAATACCATAACGGCTTCTAAGGACGGGCATCTGGGATTTGGCGGGCTGAATGCCTGGCAGCCGCTTGGCCGGGTACTGCATCAGGGCGAATCGTTTGTAGTCTATGTCGGGCACAATACAAAGAAGATAGGAGAAATGACAAATCTGCGGCTTATCATTACGCAGAATCATGCGGAATCGAGCTGTCCGCTGGATGGAGCGAATTTAAAGGTCGGGCGCAACGAATTTACGCTGAGTAAGCAGCTTTCAAGCAATGATTTTGAGCATGGCGGCCAGATTTACATCCAATACCAGGCAAACAATGCAAATGATAGGTACGCAGTCCGCATGCAGGGCGGAAGTAAAATCCCGTCGTTAATTGTAAAAGACAAGACAGGCGAAGAGCGTACAGAAGCGATTCAAAGCTATGTCAATGAACTGGAAAGCTTTGTAGGCGACATCGAGGCAGCTCATAATGAGATCCATTTAGGCACGAGGTATGTCGATTATCCGTATGATCAGAAAAACTGTATTTTAAATGCAACAGATATTATGATGGATGAGATGATGTATTCCGTACCGGCTACACAGGTATGGGCAGGAATTGCAAATGCATCGGATAAGGTTACAAAGCTGGATAATGCCTTAAAGGCAATGGAAGATACGATGACGCTGTTTTACCAGCATAAGGGCTTAAGCGATGCGGCAGGAACGGCAAGAGGCAGCAATGCAAGGCCTTCCCAGCATTTGAATATCCGGTATATGCGGATGTTTGCAGGCGCGTTTATGTATGCGTCCGGCAACCACATCGGAATCGAGTGGGCTTCTACGCCGATGGTGAGCGCTGTGAACAACTGGTCCGGCTTTGGCTGGGGAATTGCTCATGAAATCGGCCATAACATCAATCAGGGAACCTACGCCGTTGCAGAAATTACAAACAATTACTTTGCGCAGCTTCTGACCGGAAAGCAGCGCTACAGCTATGAAAATGTCTACAAAAAGGTGACCTCCGGTACAATTGGGCGGGCTACAAACGTCTTTACCCAGCTGGCTATGTACTGGCAGCTGCATCTGGCGTATGACAATCAGTTGGATGACAGGCACATCTACGATAATTACGAGGATCAGTTTAACAATCTCTTCTTTGCAAGAGTGGATACCTATTCCAGGAATGCGGCAAAGGCGCCGCAGGCAGGGCTCGCCGTAAACGGCGGCTCCGATCAGAATCTGATGCGTCTGGCATGTGCGGCGGCGAATAAAAATATTCTCCCGTTCTTTGAGCGGTGGGGCATGGTACCGGATGAGGCGACACGCACATATGCCGGACTGTACGGTGAAGCGGAAACGAAGGCGCTTTATTATGTCAATGAGGATGCCAGGGCATACCGCGTCAGCCACCCGGACGAAGCAGGGACGATTCAGGATCAGGATGCGGTAACGGCTTCTGTTTTGGCAAAGCCGAATTCCAATCAGGTAGAGCTTCGGATGGCAACGGATCGGGATACCGACCTGATGTTAGGCTATGAGATCAGCCGGAGCATGATTTCAAACGGAGCGAAAACGACAAAGGTCATCGGCTTTGTACCGATCGATACGGCGGCCTCTACGGTTTATGTGGATTCGATTGCATCGATCAATAACCGTGTTATGGAATATGAGGTACGTGCAGTTGACAAATATCTGAACTACTCTAATGTAAGCCTTGCGGGCTCTGTAAAGATTCAGACAGACGGCGTCTTGGATAAAGAAGAATGGACGGTAGAAACGACGATGACATCGGCAGATGATGTGGAAATTGTGCCGGATGCGGATGATCCGGATAACGGCAGCGGCGTAAACATCGCCGGCAAAAGGGTACACAGCATCGACCGCATTATAGACAATGACAGAACCGATGCAGGCACCTACCATGGTACGGTAAGCGGCAATACGGCAGAAATTACCGTGGATATGCACCGGATGGAGCAGATAACGGCCCTGAAATATCAGGGAGATGCGATTGGAAGCATTACCGTTGAGATCAGCGCAGACGGCCAGGCATGGACGGCGGTCAAGTCAGAGTATGCAGGCCTGACCGGAGGCGGCGAACAGACGATTTGGTTTGATTCCGTAAAAGAGGAAGAAAGGGACAGCTGGATTGGTACATACGATGCAAGATATGTGCGTCTGACGATGGCGCAGACGGGAACGATTTCCATACAGGAAATTGAAATCTGCGGCCCAACGGGCGACAATCTGGAATTTATGACAACCGATGACGGTCAGCCGGCTATCGGCGTGCTGCAGGAGGATTATCAGTACGGCAGCAAGGCAGAGGATGTGATTCCGAAGGGCTCACTGATCTTTACCGGTACGTATAAAGGAAATCCGGCTTATAATGTAGTAGTGCTTTACGATACGGATGGAAATGTAATCGGCGCAAAGGATGGAAATGTCGCAGCCGGCCAGGTGATTTTTGCAGATGTTCCGGAGCATGGCGAGCTGGGTGAAACCTCGGACGGCACTTGGGTATACTATGTAGAGCCGGGCCAGTGGAATGAGGAAACCTTAAAGCAAATCCAGGGCGTGCGCGGCGAATTGTATCGGGTAGATGATGCGCTGACGAATGCCGGAGAGCGTATTGTCAGTGATACATTGGTAATTACCATTCCGGAGAGTCTGCCGCAGATGACACTGACAGGCCGGATACCGGAATAAAGCAATGACATATTACATGGAGGTATAAATGAAAAACTGGATGAAATCTACATGGATGGCATTTTTCCTGATAGCTGCCATATCAGTGACGGCGCTTGCAGCGGGATTTGGCAGCGGCAGGCTTACCGCAGAGGAAAACGATGTGGCCGTATCCATAAATATCCCGGAGGGCAAGACGGAAACGATCACCTCCCTGCGCTTAAAGCTGCATGTAGCCCTTGAGGGCGGAAGCATGAAGGAGCCGTCCTTCCAATTTGAAAACGCCATAAAGAGCACAGTAAAGGACGCTGCCATAGACCGGGAAGCAAATGGCAGCTATATGGTCGATGTAATTCTTTCCGGCAAAAAGGATCAGGCGATTTTTGACAAGGCCGGAAACGTAAGCGTAGGTACGCTGTCCATTCGGCCCGATAGTGAAGAGTATCAGATTCGGGTAGAATTTGCAGGCATTCACGCGGAAGGGGAACAGCCGGATGTGTCCTATGTAAAAGCGGACGGCACATCCGAGCTGTCGGTACTCCTGTCGGATGCGGAGTCGGTTGTGTTGAAGAAGACGAAGACGGAGCCGACGGAGACTCCAACGGAAACGCCGACTGAGACGCCGACGGAAACACCAACCGAGACGCCAACGGAGACGCCGACGGAGACACCAACGGAAACACCAACCGAGACGCCAACGGAGACGCCGACAGAAACACCGACTGAGACACCAACGGAGACGCCGACGGAAACACCAACCGAGACGCCAACGGAAACACCCACTGAGACGCCGACCGAACAGCCGATTATCAATCCGCCGGCTCCGGTGACAACTGCGCCCCGCACACCTGTTTTACAGGCTAAGGCAAAAAAATATTCAAAGACGGTTATATTTACTTGGACCAGAATAGATGAAGCAGACGGTTATGTATTGTATGAATATCATAACGGTACCGGGAAATTTGAGGCAATACAGACTCTGACCAGCCCATCCATTACCGCTTATCAGATAACGTTTGCGAATGCCACATCACACAGGATTAAGATTTGCGCATATAAGGTAGCGCAGGACGGAACCAGAGTTTGCAGCGCGGACAGTGCGGAGGTAAGGGTAACAATTTGCCCGGCTAAGGTGAAAGGCGTCACTGCTAAATTTAAAAGTTCTTCCAAGGCAGTGATCGCATGGAAGAAGGTCAGCAAGGCAAAGGGCTACCGGATTTACCGCAGCAAGAAAAAGAACGGGAAATACACACTGGTTAAGACGATTAAAAAAGGCAGTACAAAGAAATGCACGCTTTCGCATAAGGCAGGCAAGACCTATTATTATAAGGTGCAGGCTTTTGTAACAGATGCGAATGGGAAACGTGTCTACGGATCGTTCAGTGCGGTAAAATCGCCTAAGAAAAAGAGTTAAAATGGTATCGTAAAAGAAGGGATTCCCCTGCACGCAGATAGGATGAAGATATGTGGTGCAGGGGAATCTCAAATGTATGGCATATCAAAAACATCCCCTGCATACAATGTAAAAACAAGTATCGCAGGGGAATCTCTTTGAAAAGCTATATTGAGGAAAGAGCTATGGAAATAGCCAAATATATTATCGACAACAATGCGACAGTGCGTCAGACGGCAAAGCAGTTTGGAATTAGCAAGAGTACGGTACATAAGGACGTAACAGAACGTCTTCCGCAAATCAATCCAGGCCTTGCAAACTGTGCCAGAAAGGTTTTAGACGTCAACAAATCGGAGCGCCATATCCGGGGAGGGATGGCTACCAGGGAAAAATATCTGCATCAGCATATTTAAATACGCGGCGCTAACAGAACAGCCTTCTGTCGGCGCTGTATTTTTTGTGAAAATTACATATTATCCAATAAGTTGGAAATCCTAATGCCATACTAAATTTGGAGGCTATCAGGATGGAACATACAAAAAAGAACCCGTTTGGCTTTAAAGATAAAATCGGGTATATGTTTGGCGATTTTGGAAATGATTTTACATTTATTTTTGCAAGTACGTATTTGATGATATTTTACACAAAGGTATTGGGAATTGATGCGGCTATGGTAGGCGTTTTATTTTTAGTAGCAAGGTGTGTAGATGCGTTTACCGATATCGGAATGGGGCGCATTGTAGATTCTTCGCCGGAAAATGAAAAAGGAAGGTTTCGGGTGTGGATTCTTCGGATGTGTATTCCCGTGGCGGTTTCAAGCTTTTTTATGTACCAGAGCGTGATGGCGGATACGTCCATGACGGCTAAAACAATTTATATGTTTGTTACGTATCTGCTCTGGGGCTCCGTTTTTTACACTTCGATCAATATTCCGTATGGCTCTATGGCATCCGTCATTTCGGAAAAGTCGAAGGACAGGCAGTCGCTTTCCGTGTATCGTTCTCTGGGTTCTACATTTGCGGCAGTTGCGATCAGTGTAGTGACACCGATTTTTATTTATAAGACGGATGCACAGGGAAATCAGGTGGTGATAAGCGGAAGATTTACGCTGGCGGCGGCCGCATTTTCTGTATTGGCGGTTGTGTGCTATCTTTTATGTTATTTTCTGGTAACAGAGCGAGTAAAGATAAAGAAGGATACGGCAGAAAAAAAGAAGACCTCTGTTGCAAAAACCTTAGGACAGGTGTTTTCCAGCCGCGCACTTTTGGCAATGATTCTGATTTCCATACTGACGCTTTGTGCGTCCATCATGGGGCAGTCCATCAGTACTTTTTTGTTTGCCGATTATTTTAAAAATACAAAGGCTCTTTCATTTAATAATCTGCTGGGGCTTCCGGCAGCGGTTATTCTGGCGGGGATTTCCGGAAAGCTGGTAGAGCGTTTTGGCAGAAAAGAACTGACAGGTGCAGGGTGCGCGGCTGCAGCTGTACTCTTTTTTGTGCTGTATTTTCTGAAGCTGTCCAATGTATGGGTGTTTATTGTGCTTAATTTTATTGCCAGTATCGGCGGCATGTATTTGTTTAATATGACAGTCTGGGCAATGATTACAGACGTGATCGACGATAAGGAGGTGCAGACGATGCAGAGAGATGACGGCACCATTTACGGAGTGTATTCCTTTGCCAGAAAGCTGGGGCAGGCATTAGCGGGCGGCTTAGGAGGCTTTGCGCTTTCTGCGATAGGGTACGATTCCTTGGCTGCTGCACAGACAGATTCTGTACGTGCCGGACTTTATGGACTTTCCACATTATTTCCGGCGCTTATTTATACGGCAGTGTCCATTGTATTTTTTGTCCTGTATCCGTTGTCAAAACGCCGGGTCGAGGAAAATACGAGAGAGCTGCAGATGCGCAGGGAACAGTAGCAAGCGAAAATACTTCTTGTGTTTTAGAACCTCCTTCCTTATAATGAGGGTAGAGATTGGCCAGACCTAAGGAACTGTATGGAAATAACTTGTTTCCATACAGTTCCTTAGCCCGGCTAAAATGCAATGAGGAGGAAAGGATGCATGGAGCAGGAAAAAGTAATTGTGATAGATTTCGGCGGTCAGTATAACCAGCTTGTGGCCAGACGTGTCCGGGAATGCAATGTTTATTGTGAGATTTATTCTTACCGAACCGCCCTGGAAGAAATAAAAGCAATGAAGCCTAAGGGAATCATTTTAACCGGCGGGCCGAACAGCTGTTACGAGGAAGGGGCGCCGACCTATCAAAGAGAGCTGTTTGAGCTGGGAATCCCGGTTCTGGGCCTTTGCTATGGCGCGCAACTCATGATGCACATTCTGGGAGGCCGGGTGGAAAGCGCTCCGGTGCGTGAATATGGAAAAACGGAGGTATTGCTTGACAAAGCATCTTCATTGTTTGAGCGGGTGAAAGAGACAACGGTTTGCTGGATGAGCCATTTTGATTATATATCCAGTCCAGCACCCGGTTTTGCGGTGACGGCGCATACGGCAGACTGTCCGGTGGCTGCTGCAGAGGATGAAAATAGAAAGCTTTATGCCATTCAGTTTCATCCGGAGGTGCTGCATACCAAGGAAGGGACAAAGATACTTTCTAATTTTGTAAAAAGCATCTGTGGCTGCAAAGGGGATTGGAGGATGGATCATTTTGTAGAGAAATCCATTCGGGAAATCCGCGAAAGGGTCGGAAACGGAAAGGTACTTTGTGCCCTCTCAGGCGGCGTGGATTCGTCGGTTGCGGCCGTTATGCTCTCAAAGGCGATTGGCAGCCAGCTGACCTGCGTATTTGTGGATCACGGCCTGCTTCGGAAAAACGAAGGCGACGAAGTGGAGGCGGTTTTTGGCCCGCAGGGGAATTATGAGCTGAATTTTATCCGCGTGAATGCACGGGAGCGGTTTTATGTGAAGCTGGCAGGCGTAAAGGAGCCGGAGAGGAAGAGGAAGATAATTGGAGAAGAATTTATCCGCGTATTTGAGGAGGAAGCAAAAAAAATTGGTTCAGTGGATTTTCTGGTACAGGGTACGATTTATCCGGATGTGGTAGAAAGCGGACTGGGTGGGGAATCTGCGGTTATTAAATCGCATCATAATGTCGGCGGTTTGCCGGATTGTGTGGATTTTAAAGAGATTATTGAGCCTCTGCGCAATCTGTTTAAGGATGAGGTGCGTAAGGCCGGGATAGAGCTGGGTATTCCAAAATATCTGGTGTTTCGCCAGCCGTTTCCGGGCCCCGGTCTTGGCGTACGTATTGTAGGGGATGTTACGGCGGATAAGGTAAGGATGGTTCAGGATGCAGATGCCATTTTCCGGGAGGAGCTTGAGGCGGCAGGATTGGATCAGACAATTGGGCAGTATTTTGCGGCTTTGACGGATATGAGATCCGTGGGCGTGATGGGAGATGAGAGGACGTATGATTATGCAGTGGCGCTGCGGGCGGTGAATACGGTGGATTTTATGACGGCAGAGGCGGCGGAGATTCCGTTTGGAGTGTTGCAGAAGGTGATGGGGCGGATTATCAATGAGGTCGGCGGGGTGAATCGGGTGCTTTATGATTTGACTAGTAAGCCGCCGGGGACGATTGAGTTCGAATAGCGGACATTTAGACTGGAAAGCCTGTAAAATAAGGGTTTTCCGGTCTTTCTTTTTGCTCCGTGACACTAAAATGACACTCGTAAAATGGGTTCGTACTTTTATTACCTCAAAATGGGTACGGTTGAAATTCCTGTCG
>CANDKL010000084.1 GCA_947385255.1 uncultured Roseburia sp.
TCAGCATATTCTGTCCTCTCCTTAAGCTGAATTTTCTGTTTACTAAAATAATTTCTCCCGATAAACCCCCCGTTCAATCAACGCCCGGATTTCCTCTACCACGCTTTGCCTGTCCTCCTGGTAGGTGACGCCGAACCACTTATCCCGTGTCTCTAGCATTTTTACCCTGGCCCTCCCCTCCTGGATCAGGTTGTCGATGATCCGCGGCAGCAGATATTCTGCCTTTTGCTCCCCCGGCTTTAAGCCTGCCAGAAACCTCTGAAAGCCGCTCTCCAGCTCGTCCATGAAATCCGGCATCAGCCCCCACATATTCATCGACACATGCTGACCTTCAAAGACCTCGGCCGGCGCACCGTTCTCGTCCCTTCCGCAGAGCCTCTGATCCACATAACGGATATCATACGTTTCCGTCACCTTCTTTAAAATCCCCGCATCGTCCACCTCGCAGACGCCTCTTGTCACACCGCCGTTTTCGCTCAGTGTATTTTTTAAAATAAAGCCTGCCATACAGATATCATACACATCCGTCTTTTTTCCGGCATTTAAAACCAGATACTCGTGCAGCCGTACGAACGCCTCCTTGCCGTAATAGTCGTCCGCATTGATCACGACAAAGGGATTGTCTATAAGCCCCTTTGCCGAAAGCACCGCCTGCCCCGTCCCCCAGGGCTTGGTGCGCCCCGCAGGCTTCACAAAGCCGGCAGGAAGGCAGGAAAGCTCCTGATAGGCGTACTTTACCGGAAGAATACGCTCCATACGGTTTCCGATTACCTCTTTAAAATCGCGCTCTAAGTCGCGGCGGATGATAAATACCACTTCGTCAAAGCCCGCTTCTATCGCATCGTAAACCGAATAATCCATAATTATCTCGCCGCCCGGCCCAACCGGCGCAAGCTGCTTGATTCCGCCCCCAAAGCGGCTGCCAAGACCGGCCGCCATAATCATTAATGTCGTTTTTACCATAAATAGAACACCTCATTTCTTTTTGTATTTTGACAGGCCTTCTGTTTTCGTTACGTTCAGTATACCATATTCTCCGTATTTGGAAAGACCTATCCTTCCGACTGCCTCCGGTTTTTCAGCCGGTCGTACTGAAGCCAGCCGTACCTTGTCAGAAGCTCCGATCCGGCCTCCTTAGGGCTTTTATAATGGCGTCCCCCCTTATCCAGAATTCCCGTTCCGGAAATAACCGGATATTCCTGGTAAAGCTGCCACAAAAAGGATTCATATGCCGGCATGGACAGATTGGCCTCCTTTAAAATCAGCGCCGAAAGGTAATTCGGGCTTATCTGCTCCAGACTGGCCTCCTTTAAGCCGTAATTGCTCCATAAAACAATCGGCGTAATATATTGCCGCCGCTTTTCCTCCATCGTCAAATCATCCAGGGACTTTCCGTAGAGCAGCTCTAAAAATTCGTCCCCCAGATACGGCTGATGATCGCCGAAAAAGCAGATCAGAGTCGGCTCCTCCACCTTAGAAAAGTAACGGATCAGCCGTTTTAAATGCCGGTCACTTTCCTGCACCAGCGTCAGATAAACCTCCGCCTCTTTAAAATCACCGTAATCCGACAAATCTACCGTACTTTCAAAGCCCTCAAACTCATCCGCATAGCCTCCGTGGTTCTGCATCGTCACATTAAACAGAAAAAACCGATCCGCCGGATTCTCCTCATAGGACCGGATAATCTGCTGATAATCGCTGTAGTCGCTGACGCACCAACGCAGAATATCCTCGTCTGCCACATCCATTCCCTCCACAGAAAGAAAACGGTCAAAGCCTAGGAAGGGATATACCCGGTCGCGGTTCCAGTTTGCCGCATAAAACGGATGAAACGCTTCCGCGTAAAATCCCTGCTCCTTTAACACATCGGCCAGTGAGCGTATCCTCCGGCTGACAATCGTCTGATAGGGGACGGCCGGAATATACGCGCCGGATGCTCCGGTCAACGCCTCAAACTCCGTGTTTGCCGTCATTCCGCCAAACACGGATACATGCAGATTGCCCCTTAGGGCATTTTCACCGTCCGCTATAGAGTCCACATACGGCATATAATCGCCGTCCGGCATGAAATCGCCGATGACCCGCAAATCCGCAAAGGACTCGTTCATGACCACTATGATATTCTGTGCCGTCACCCCGGCTTCATCCGGCTCTTCGATTACCACCTCATCCAGAATATCCCTGCACCCTTTCGCAGAATACCTGGCCGGCTTATGGTACGTGGCATATTTACAATGGGAAAGAAAGCCTGCCACCACGCCTTCCTGCTCATAGATTGGGCCGCTGTCCCACAGGCTGTCCGTCAGTCTGGGGTAAACTGCAAGGGCATACAAAACGGTCAAGCCCGCAATGACAAGCAGACTGAGTGCGGCAGAGCGGATGCTCCGTCTCGTCCCGCCTTTATATCTGACCCGAAATACGGCCAAACAAAACAGCGCCAACAGCAAAAACGCGGCGCCCATTTGCCATGTCGGCTCATAGGAATACCCTCCCATGACACTGGCCGCCGTTCCCATAGCTTCCAGATCCCACGGCAGCACCGGCCTTCCGCGGAACAAAAACACGTAATAATTCGCTACTGAAGCCAAAAAGCACGAGACTCCCACCGTAAGCGCCGCTGCCCGGATCGAATTGGTGAGTAAAAGCAGGATTTTCCCGAAAATATAAATCGGAACCGCATTGGCAATCCCCCTCCACAAGGACAGGCTGCCCTCTCCGATATTCAGTATATCAAACAGTGCGCATCCTGTCACTGCCGCCGCAATCAGAACCATCTCCCTGACTGCCGCAGCATATTTTTGGGGTACGGTAATCCCTTTTCTCATTCTGTATCTCCCTTTCCTACCGTTTTCTCATATTCTATGGACGGTGCGGAGCCGTTCTTTAGGATTTCCCGGATCACATACTGCGGCGCATTGTTGATGCACAAATAAATACGGCCGATATACTCCCCGATGATTCCCAGAATGCACATCAGAATCCCGCCGATAAACAAAATAACGGAGATCAGGGAGGCCCAGCCCATTACGCCGGAATCCCCGTACACAAGGCGTCGAATGACAACAAATACCATAAACAGAAAGCCTGCCCCCGCACAGAACGCCCCGATTAAATCGGCCAGCCGAAGCGGCATAATGGAAAAAGCGGTAAATCCGTTCATCCAGAGCGCAAACAGCTTTTTGAAGGAATAGCCCGATTCTCCCACCGCCCGATCCCTGTGGTTGACGTCTACATTTTGAATACTTTTTGTAGTACGCAGAACCAGGCCGATGACATAGGGGAAGGAATGGCTGTATTTTTTCATTTCGTCCACAATATACCGTTTTGCAGCAAAATAACTGGAAATATACAAATCCCGCGGCTTTCCTAACATCCATTCAGTCATCAGGCTGTTGACCTTACTGCCCAGGTTGCGGTACCAGGCATGCTTCTTCGTCTGATACCTGGCGTATACGACGTCACAGTCGTCCGATATGGCGTTTAAAAGCTTATCCATCTCTGCGGCGGGCGTCTGGCCGTCGTCGTCCATACAGACCACAATATCCCCTGTTACATACTGAAAGCCAGCCATCAAGGCCGCATGCTGCCCAAAATTTTTTGCAAGGCCGATGCCTGTAATATGGGGATCCTCCTTGGCCAGAGCCCGGATCACCCCAAGCGTATCGTCCGGCGAGCAGTCGTTGACTAAAATAATCTCGTATTCATACTGCTTTAAGCTGTCCATTTTTTCTTTGATTTCCCCAACTGTACCGCGCAGAAACCTTGCGGAGGCATAGCAGGGAATCACAATTGATATCTTCATTCTGCCCTTTTCTCTCCTGCGAATTTTGCCATAAAAACCAGATCCTGCTTTTTGCCGTTTAAGACGCAGTCCTGCTTAAAAAGCCCTTCCTCTGTAAATCCGGCTCTCTGGTAGCTTTTACGGGCCCTCTCATTTTCCGCTAAAACCCGCAGGAAAATTTTATTCAGCCCCAGAACCGAGAAGCCATAGTCCGTAATCAGTTCTGCCGCCTCTCTGCCGTATCCGCAGCCCAGCTTATCCTCCTCCCCAATAAAGATACCGAATTCCGCCTTTAAATTCCTCCGGTCAATATCCCTTAAGTATACGGAACCGATTTTGGCATCGGTTTCCTTTTCCCGGATGATAAACTGAACCGCCTTTCCGGTTTCTATCATATTTTTGATCCAGCTTCTGTGCCCTTCACTGGTAAACGGCTCCTGATACAAAAACCTCCGGCGCACAAATTCCTGATTCCGCCACCGTACGATGTCTGCCGTATCGCCGTCTGTCAGTTCCATCAGCACAATTCTGTTTCCCTCTAAACGCATCTTACCTTCCTCTCTAATATCGGATATCGGACGCCGATCAGGCGCCGTAAAACGCAAGCACCTCCCGGATGACCCGCTCCGTATCCTCTTCCTCCATCCCATAATACAACGGGAGGCGCACCAGGCGCTCGCTTTCCTTTGTCGTGTAGATGTCCTCGCCAAAAAATCTTCCGTATTTCCTTCCGGCCGGGGCCGTATGCAGCGGAATATAGTGGAACACGGCCAGTATTTCCTTCGTCTTTAAATACGAAATCAGAGCCGTCCGTTCCTTTAAATCCTTTGTCTTTATATAAAACATATGCGCGTTGTGCACGCAGCCCTCCGGAACCTTTGGCAGCTCGATTCTGCCGGCCTCCTCTAACGGCAAAAACGCCTCCTCATACCGCTTCCATACCCTCATCCTGCTGTTATAGATCTCGTCCGCATGCAAAAGCTGCGCCCAGAGATACGCCGCGTTCAGCTCGCTCGGCAGATAGGAGGAACCGGCCTCCACCCAGGTATATTTGTCAATTTCACCCCGGAAAAATTTACTCCGGTTCGTACCCTT
The DNA here is from genome assembly GCA_947385255.1 of uncultured Roseburia sp. Lineage (GTDB taxonomy): Bacteria > Bacillota > Clostridia > Lachnospirales > Lachnospiraceae > Roseburia_B. Next base: position 4,877 of record CANDKL010000084.1, read on the forward strand.
TTCACGGATAATTTCGGCCGCCTCCTTGTATTTGCCGTCGCGCAGCAAAATAGCGCCGCCCTCCCCCATGCTGTAATTCTTTGTTTCATGAAAGCTGTAGCAGCCCATATCCCCGATTGCCCCAAGCGCTTTTCCTTGATAGGACGCCATCATCCCCTGCGCCGCGTCTTCAATCACGTACAGCCGATGGCGTTTTGCAATCTCCATAATCCGATCCATCTCACAGGCGACCCCCGCATAATGAACCGGAACAATTGCCTTGGTCCGGTCGGTAATCGCCGCCTCGATTAAATTTTCGTCTATATTCATGGTATCCGGGCGGATATCCACAAATACAACCGTCGCTCCGCGCAGCACAAAGGCGTCTGCCGTCGAAACAAAGGTGTAGGAGGGCATGATGACCTCATCCCCCTCCCGGATCCCGCACAGGATTGCCGCAAGCTCCGTTGCATGCGTGCACGAAGTGGTCAAAAGCGCTGCGCGGACGTCCGTGTTCTGTTCCAGCCAGCTGTTGCACAGCTTCGTATACTTTCCGTCTCCGCAGATTTTACCCGTCGAAACGGCGTCTTCGATATACTTTAGCTCCTCACCTACAACCGGAGGAACGTTAAAATTAATTTTTCTCATTTTGGCCCCTGTTCCTTTCGTATATCAGCGTCTATTTTCATCCATTCCCATTAATGCAGCATTAAAATAATACAGATTCATTCCATGATCTGCGGTCGGCTGCGGATATTTTACAAAGCTGCACCGGCCCTCCTCCCGGACAATCAGATCCGGTCCCCTGACGGCCTCTCTGGTCAGTACATACAAATCTTCGCCGTACCAGATATACATTTTGCCGTATCGAAAATAAATACGGTTTTCCTGCCCGTCCGGCTCACGCTTTACGACAGACGCCGCCCTGCCGAACAAATTGGAAAATTGCGTCCAGTAGGAATCGTAAAATGCCATGGAGTTCATCGTTTCAAACAGATCCTCCGACGCAAATTCCGTGTCTCCGAAGCTTTGGAACAAATCGGTCTTTAAGCAGTCCTCCATATCCGTAAGCCGGGTAAAATTGCGGTTCTGCTCCTGTGAAAATACACCGTTGGAGTACTGCACCCCCGCCAGCAGCAGGCAAAGACAGGGCAAAAAAATCATCCGTGCAATACGGCTCCCCAAAACCAGCCAAATCAGCCTGCACACGACAAACACCGCAAAAAAATAGGAAAACCAGGTAACCGGCAGCGCCACAAAGCCGTTCTCCCCGACATGGCCCTGGTACATCTGGGCGACCGCAATGGGAAGCGACGGCAGCAGGATACAGACACATCCGCCGCAGATTACAAGAAACGTCCGCAGCGAAAAGCGTTTTTCCTCCTGCTTTCTGTTCCCAAGCAGCGTCCGCAGCAAGAAGAAAAACGCGGCTGCCGCAACCAGAATCCGAACGGCCTCCCCGGCGGAAAAGTCCCGATACAGCTGCAAAAGATACTGGTACTTCGGACTGCCCCACAAATAAAAGCCCGGAAAGCTTGCTTTCCCAAGATGCAACAGAATCTGAAGCGAGCTTGCCGCGTCAAAGCTTCCGAACTGATTCCCGGAATAATTCGAAACAAAAATCTGTGAGCATACCAGATACAATACCAGATAGACACAGCTTACCAAAAACGGCGCGCTTAGGTACAGCACTGTTTTTTTGAATTCCGTACGGATATCCAGCCGGTACAGCAGCAAAAACAGAAAGATCGGCGTAAACGCAATAAAGGTTTCATAGCTCATTTCCGCCGCAAACAGGCATACCATCGAACCGGCCAGGTATTTTTTGCCGCGGCCGTCAATAAAATCCACAAACCAGAGAAAGGACAAAAGCAGCACCGCAAACGGGAAATTAAACAGTGCGCAAAATGCATTCGGCGCCGTATTTTCAAAGGAAACAGGCAGAAATGCAATCAGGCAGACTGCCGTAAAAATGGCAAAGCCCCGGTTCCTTCCCAGCTTATACAACAGATACGCAAACAGCCCGATATCCAAAAAGAGGGAAGCAATCTGCACGATCCGAAATAAAACGCCGCGCGTGGATAAAAATCCCAAAAAAGAGGCAAACGGCAGGGTAACCGCCGATAAAGCCCTTCCCTTTTCCATCTGCTCCGAAAACACGCTCTGAAAAAACTGCCGGATCCCATGCATTCTGTAAAACCGGGTCGCCAGCTCGTCTCCACACATAATCCCCTGATTCAACAGCGGAACGGCAATCATAGCGCACAGAAGGACGCCGGCTATGACAAACAGCTTCCCTTTTCCTTCCCTTTGCAGCTTCTCGTTCATCGTCTATCACCCTTCCTTTCTGTAAGCCTCTCATATCCCTTCAGCCACGCCTTTTTCAGCAGAATGGGAAGCACCATGCCCGCAATATAATAAATCGGCCACAGGCCGGTAAAGGAATGCGGGAATTCTGCCAGACGCCCGGTCTGCCCGGTGAGGGGGCAGGCAATCAAATCCACCAGCTTTAACGCCAGAAAATGCAGCGCCATAATATCAAAGCTCATACGCCCGGCCAGGGCAAACCAGTCCGTCAGCCTTTTACTCCGGCACAAAAGATCGCCCAGACACAGGCAGAACCAGATTCCACAGACCGTAACCGGATAAAACGCATAGCGGTTTATAATCTGAAAACGGCTCAGCTCGATCATCCCCATCCCCGACTCCACAACCCCGGCCAGAATCAAAAAACTGATGACAAGCCCCAACGGATGGACTAGAAGCCTAAGCTTCTCCTTCCAGGCCGCGGCATAATGCCCCAGTGCAATGACTGGAAGCATCAGATACGAAATCTGCAGCTGAAACAGCATGCCGTACTGATGCTCCGTCGTATAGAGTCCCACCACGCCAAAGGCCGCAAAGCAGAGGAACCGGATTCCCTCCCGCAGCGCCCTCCGTGATATGCCGCGCGTCAGAGAACGCACCGCCGCATACAGGCAAATCGCAAAAAAGAGCACCGGCAGAAACCAGAAGGCCGATAAAAACTCCCCTACGCTTTGAAACGCAATGGTATTGGTAATCACAACGATCCATTCTCCCGGCGAGTACGGCGCGGCATCCAGGATCCCCATAAAAATAAATACATTCCGAAAAGCCAGGTACAGCGCGCTGTAAACCAGAAACGGCCCGTACAGCCCCTTAAGCTTTCTGGCTGCAAACTCCCAGTAATTTGTCATCCGATCCTGATATAAATACCCGGAACAGAAGAAAAATATCGCCAAATGATACAGATACACAAACGGGCCCACGTGAATGGTCATGCCTCCCGCCGGAATGTCCCAGCTGGCATGTCCGATCACAATGGACAGGATGCCAACCCCCTTCACCACATCTATAAACGGATCCCTGGCCTTTCTATCTGTCTGCATGCTATCACCTTTTTCTGAAACGGCCGCTCAAATCAAAGACGGCATTTACAAACGACCAGAAGATACTCGTCAGCAGATAATGCCTGTTTCGAAGCAGCGCCGCGGAAATCCTGCGGTAAATCTGGACTACCGGGCTCCCCCAGGTTAAAAGCTCCTGAATTTCGAAATTGTCCCAGAGATCCGGAAACAGCGTTTCTACCTGCGCCATATAGCTGACCAGCAGCCGGTAGCGCTTCCGAAACGGCTCCATCCGGATCGGATAAAACGGCAGCGATATCACCTGATGCAGATAGACCGAGCCCTTGATCTGCTCCTGCTTTTTCTCGTCCAGCTCCTTCATCCGCTCCATACAAAGCTTTGCGGTTTCCAAAATCACAAACCGGGATTCATTAAAGGAGCTGTTCTGAATCGAACCGCTTCTTTGGTAATAGTTGTAATAGGGTCTGTCTATCACAGAGATCGTTTTGGCCCTGCCCAGCACAATCGGCGTAACCGCCACGTCCTCGTTATTTTTGCCGACCGGAAACGTAAGGCCGTCATACAGCCTTCGTTTTGTCATTTTATTCCAGGAGGCCGGCATCATAGACATGTCGATCACCTGGGCAAAATTCCCCTTGCGGATTTTGACCGCGCAGGGCCAGACGACATTCTGCGACGGATCGTCATAAACGAGCTTAATATCGCAGACGACAATATCGGCGCCGTCCTTTTTTGCAGCCGCAAGCATGTCCCGGTACATATCCCGCTCAATATAATCATCGGAATCCAGAAAAATCACAAATTCCCCGCGAGCCCGTTTTAATCCGTAATTTTTGACGTCCGAAAGACCGCCGTTTTGCTTGTCAAAGCGTTTCAAATACTGCGGATATTTCTCGCAGTACTCTGCGATAATATCCCCGGAATGATCCGTGGAGCCGTCGTTGATCAGCAGCGCTTCCACAGGCTCCGTTACCAAATGAAACGCGTCCAGAACAGAATCCAGGCATCTTCTTAAATAAGCCGACGTATTATAAACCGGGATAATTACCGATAATTTGATATCCTTACAATCCAAACCGAATCCGCTCCCTTTCTCTTCTTTCCAATACCCTTGCACGCACCTCCCCCGGCACGTCAAAATGATTCAGTGCAAACTCCTGCAGGCGGACAATCTCTTCAAACTCCTTCTGCGGCGAGGTGGACAGCGTAAGCCCCTGCGTCTGCATCCTGTGATAATTAAACGAATCCTTAAAATAGGCAATCCTGCCGTTTTTCAGAAGATTCATGTACGTATACCAGTCGCCCGCCAGCTTATACTCCTTTGCTTCCTCTAAAATCCTGCGGTAATCGCCGTTTCGGATGACCGTGCTTGAAACATTGGCAATCGTATTGTTGATGCACATCGTCTCTGCCACCTCAGCCGGGCCGTCCTTAATATAATCCCGATCCCATTTGCCGGTCGAAAACAAATCGATCCACGGCCGCAGATCGCCCATCAGCAGAATGTTGTCCTCATCCATTGTCAAAGACTCGCAGTAGGAAAGAACAACGCCCTCCTCCTTAAAGCCCTGCATTACCGTCTGCAAAAACCGGGGATCGCAGCTGTCATCTGCCTCCGCAATCCAGACAAACTCTGTTTTGGAAACCTCAAACGCTTTCTGCCACTGCGCAAATACGCTTCCGGAATTGGTTTCATTCGCAAGGAGGGAAATCGGAATGCCTGTATCGTTTTCCCGAATGCGCTTTTCAATCAGCTCGATGCTGTTGTCGGAGGAGCAGTCGTCGAGAATGATAATCTCCGATACCGGATACGTCTGAAACAAAATCGAATCAATCCGTTCATCCAGATACCTGGCATAGTTGTAATTCGGAATCACGGCAGTTACAGGCAGAATCGTTCCCTCTGCTTTGGGGTAGCAGTCCCTCTGCCGGTAAATATCGACCCGGTTCTTAAGCTTCTCAGGCAGAGGCGCCTTTTTTAAATTTTTTTTTAGTCCTCTGTATACCCTTCTGGCCAGCCGGTACACCGGGCCCCGGCGCGTCTGCTGTACCGCCGATTCCGCGGCAAGCCTGCTCGCGCACAGCTCCTCCTCCTTCTGGCGCAGCACGTCCTCATAATCCTTACACACCTGTCGGATATGCTGCTGCTCATACAAAAGCGTGTTAAAAAGCTCCGTATAGGTTTCATCCTCAAAATCATATTTACAGACCAAAAATTCCAGATGGAGCCTCTTAGTGCCCTCCTGCAGGCGGAACCAAAAGCGGGGCTTTTCCGATACAAAGTAAAGCCGTTCCCCAATCGAAACGCCGTTGTGCCCTGCTTCCACCGGCCTGCCGTCTGCCGTAAAGGATTTCAGCTTAAGGACGCAGTTGCAGCTGAGCGGATAAAGCAGCGCCTCGCGGCTGCCCGGCAATACGTCAATGTCAAGCCTGATTTCTCCTCCGTACGGATTCACCTGGCAGACAATGCTTTTTTGGTAG
>CANDKL010000085.1 GCA_947385255.1 uncultured Roseburia sp.
CACAAGCAGTAAAGCAGTGAATTGTTTTTATTAGAGAAAACAATTCGCTGCTTTTCTGTTTTTGCATCTGCCATATTTGATTTTCCTTTCTTTTTTCCATAAATTTCGCTATATCTTTTGGGTCAGTTAAAAAAGTAGCGCTGACATTGACAGGAGGCGTAGGGTTATTAGCCGATACCTCCTTTATCAGTATGGCTTACTTTACAACATACATACTTTCCTGCCTATATTGTACGGTTTTATTGCCGCTTTTGCAACAAAATAGCTACCCGACCAGCGAACGCCAGCCAGATAGCCATTTCTGGGATTTTAATCTTTTAGCCACTCTAAATCAAATTCTGTAAAATCACGGATACAGTGAGTAGCTCCTGCACGAATCAACTCTGGATGAATCGAATCACTTCCAATACCTATGATTTTCTTCGCACCGTACTCTTTTGCATAGCGGATAGATCCTATACTGTCTTCGATTACGGTACAATCCGAAAATGCCGCCCCTAAACGTTTTGCGGCTTCCATATGCATTTGACCCTTGTTCGCGTAGGTACCGTCATCATAGACACAGATTTGCCGGTCAAACCATTGATCCAGCTTAAATTCCTGAAAATAGAATTCAATGTTGTCTATAATGGATGCGGAAGCCAGTGCAAAGGGGATTTGTAACTCTTTGAGAGCTTCGAATAGTTCTACGGCTCCCTTCGTCAGGTGTACTTTATCGGGATTCTGCTTACAAAGCTCCCTGTATATTGTTTCTTTACGAATGGAGTACATCTTTCTCTCCTCGGCCGTCAGCATCGACGAAATCACTTTTAAAATATCGTCATTGTTCGGGCCGCAGAAGGAAGCAGCATCTGGTATTGGTTCTGCTTCTCCACGCAACTCCTTATAAATCCTTGACCATGCTTCCATATGGAAGCATGAGTCAAAGAACAGCGTGCCATTAAAATCAAATATAACCGCACTAGTCATTCTCTTAGAAGATACCAATGAATCCTCCGACGATACCGATTACAATCAACAGAACAATACATTGAACCGGCTTCCAATTTTTCTTCTTCATCAGGAAATACAGAAGAAGCGTCAATGCCAACGGAATCATCTTCGGTAAAACACCGTCTAAGATGCTCTGGATAACGATCGGGCTTTCGCCGTTTGGAATTTCCAGACTGATTGTCGTTCCACCCATATTTGAGGTCAATGCGCCGACAACAAATACACCAAGCATGGAAGCTGCACGGGTAAATTCCCTTGCGTTTGCCGTCATAATTTCGATCGCCTGCGATCCAAGCTTATATGACCAGCCCATCAGGAAGAAACGGATTGCAAACTGAACGGCGTTGAATATCAACAGGAATATAATTGGTCCGGCGACAGAACCGCCAATTGCCATATTCGCTGTAATACCTGCCGTAATCGGTACAAGTGTAAACCAGAAAATAGCATCGCCGATACCGCCCAAAGGTCCCATCGCCGCAACGCGAACGGAACGGATCGTATTGATATCCGCCTTTTGCTGCTCTAACGATAATACGATACCCATAACGAATGTTACGAGGAACGGATGCGTATTGAAGAACTCAAGGTTGTGTTCCATGGAAAGCTTAAGATCTTCCTTGTTATCCGCATGGATTTTCTCAAGTCCCGGCAGGATACAGTATAACCATCCTGCGGCCTGCATTCTTTCATAGTTGAAGGAGGCCTGTAAGTTAAAGGAACGTAATACCATTTTGTTTAATGTCTGTTTGTCTAACGGCTGAGCCGGTTTTAAATTATTATAATGTGTCGCATTAGATGCCATCCTCGTCACCTCCGTTTCCGCTTCCCGCATTCTGTTTTATCGCAACGCGCGTCTGGAAATCATACATCGCAATCGCAAAGCCAACAAATGCTGTCAAAAGAAGGGTAGATTTTGCCGTAGCTTCAATTGAATCCATAACAACCGCAATCGTAAATCCTGCAAGATAGAATCCCCACAGGTCATTCGAAAGCATGATACGGAGCAGAGTAGCAAAACCGACGAAACGCATCATTCCGCCTGCTGCGCCAAGACCATCCATAAACCACCCATACTGATCAGCGAATGCCTGCAGCGCAGTACCAAGAGCGCTTCCGCCCATTAAACCCATAACACATACGACTGCGAACGCAGCACCGAGAATACCCATAGCCATATAGTTCAAACGAACGATACCCTTTGTATCGCCTTTCTCTGCAACCTTATCCGCCGCGGACATCATCGGGGCCATAGCGGTAAACAGCAGCGTAACAAAGTACTGTCCCATAAGTGCAAACGGAATTGCAAGAGCAACTGCCTGCTCTGTTTCCAGGCCGGATGCAACCGCAAATACGGCTGACATAACACCACCGATAACAGGGTTCGGCGGCTGAGCTCCACCAACCGGCATGTTACCGATTGTCATTAACTGATATGTACCGCCTACGATAAGGCCGGCCTGCAAATCACCAAGGATTGCACCAATTACGGCGCCGGTTACAATAGGCTGATACAGAGATTCTAAAAAGTCAAACTGATCAATACCGACGATAAACGCCCAGATAGCGACCAGAATAATCTGAATAGCATTAAATTGCATAATTCACTAATCTCCTTTCCTAAATACTACAAGCTATAAAACTCATTTGAACAATTTTTCAATGTTCTCTGCACCTTCTGTCGGCACGCGCCTGATCTCAAGCTCAACGCCCAACTCGCGCATTTTCTTGAAACACGCCACATCGTCGTCGTCAACTGCTACCGAACCTACGACCTGACGCTTTCCGTCTGCCATGTGCATATTACCAATATTTACTTTTTTGATTGGAACTCCGCCTTCAACCAACTTCAGCACATCCTGCGGCGTTTCGCAAACCAGGAAAATCTTCTGTTTGTCAGATGCCTTGTGGATCGTTGAAATCGTCTTCTCCAGTGTCCAGTAACGCATCTGCGCACTGGCAGGCGCTGCCATATCCATCATGCCTTGACGAAGCTTATTGCCAGCTGCATCGTCATTCGCAACCAGGATCAGGTTTGCTCCAATACTACCGTACCACTGGGTGGCCACCTGTCCGTGAACCAGGCGGTTGTCAATCCTTGTCAAAACAATATTGGGCATAATACTCCCTCCTTAAAATAATAATAAATTCCCTGAAAAATCCCATCCAGAGTGTCTTTATTATAGTTCTTTTACCCTTATGCGTCTTTGCACTTTTTAACGGATTATTGTCTTTTTTGTTCTTTTTGATATTTTCCTTCGGAAATGGCTTCCATTTTTGGATATTCTGCACAAAATAAATGGGAGGTTTTTCCTCCCATCGCTGTAAAAAATCACTCTTTTCCTGTTTTTTTTGTACATTTTATCATTTTGCTTTGACGGCGAGCTGCAGCCGCTCCCCGCGGGCCGTCACGTCTACGGTATCGCCTTTTTTGATTTTGCCGCCTAAGATTTCTTCTGCAAGGGCGTCCTCAATGACATTCTGGATTTTACGCTTTAAGGGCCTTGCGCCATACTTGGGATCGTATGCGGATTCTACGATATAGGATTTCGCGGAATCCTTAACGGAAAGCGTAATGTCCATCTGCGCCTTGCAGCGCGTGCCCAGATTCTTCAGAAGCAAAGCTACAATTTTCTTCATATCCTCCCTGCCGAGCGCCCGGAAGACAATCGTCTCATCAATCCGGTTTAAAAATTCCGGCTTGAAAATCCGCCTGACCTCATCCATCACACCTGTCTTCATTCTCTCATAGTTCTGCTTTTCGTCGTCCGCCGCACCGAAGCCAAGCTTTTTGGGGGATATGATGGCCTGCGCGCCGGCATTGGAGGTCATAATAATGATGGTATTTTTAAAATCCACCTTGCGGCCCTGGGCGTCGGTGATATGCCCGTCGTCAAGCACCTGAAGCAGAATATTGAATACGTCCGGATGCGCCTTCTCGATTTCGTCGAACAAAATCACGGAATAGGGATTCCGGCGCACCTTCTCGCTGAGCTGCCCGCCTTCGTCGTAGCCGACGTAGCCCGGCGGCGATCCGATCATTTTGGATACGCTGTGCCGTTCCATGTATTCGGACATATCCACCCGGATCATCGCCTGCTCGTTCCCAAACATCGCTTCTGCAAGCGCTTTGGTGATTTCGGTCTTGCCGACGCCGGTCGGCCCGAGAAATAAAAAGGAGCCAATCGGACGGTTCGGATCCTTTAAGCCGACGCGTCCCCTCCGGACGGCCCTGGCTACCGCGGTAACCGCTTCCTCCTGGCCGATGACCCGCCTGTGCAGCGTTTTTTCCAGACGGCGAAGCCTTGCCGCTTCCCCCTCCTCCAGCGATTTGACCGGAATTTTGGTCCAACCGGATACAATATCCGCCATTTCCTCTACACCTACCGTCAGCGGTTTTTTCTGCGCTTCCTTTTTATACTTTTTCACAAGCTTCGCATATTTTGCTTCCGCCTCGTGCTTCCTGCCGCTGATACGGGAGGCTTCCTTTAAATCTCCGTCCTGCAGCACGGCCTCGAGCCGGCTGTCATATTCTCTGAGCTGCTGCTCTAATTCCGTCACATTTTCAGGCATTAAATATCCGGCAAGCCGTACCTTCGAAGACGCCTCATCCATCAGATCGATCGCCTTATCCGGCAGAAAGCGATCGTTGATGTAGCGGATGGAAAAATCCACGGCCGCTTCGATTCCTTCATCCGTAATCTTCACATGGTGATGATCCTCGTAATGGACGCGCAGTCCTTTTAAAATTGCTATCGCATGCTCCCTGTCCGGCTCTTCTACGGAAACAGGCTGAAAACGACGCTCTAAGGCGGCGTCCTTTTCAATATACTTGCGGTATTCCGCAATCGTCGTGGCGCCGATCATCTGAATCTCCCCCCTCGCCAGAGAGGGCTTTAAAATATTTGACGCGTCGATTGCTCCTTCCGCGCCGCCCGCGCCGATGATCGTATGGATTTCGTCCACAAACAGCAGGATATTCCCTGCCTGTGTGACCTCCCGAATGACCTTTTTAATCCGCTCCTCAAATTCGCCGCGGTACTTGGAGCCGGCTACCATCCCGGACAGATCCAGTGTCACAACCCGTTTGTCCGCCACGGTATCCGGCACCAGGCCCATGACAATCCGCTGGGCCAGCCCTTCTACGACTGCGGTCTTGCCGACGCCGGGCTCGCCGATCAGGCACGGGTTATTCTTGCTGCGCCTGCTCAAAATCCGGATGACACGCTGAATTTCCTCCTCCCGGCCGACCACCGGATCCAGCTGTCGATCTCTGGCCAGCGCCGTCAAATCCCTGGCATACTGATCCAGCAAAGGCGTGCTGCCGGCGCTTTTGCGCTTGCTCGGCTTGCCGTTCTGAAAGTCCTCCCGATACAGGCTGCTGTCCTCTCCCATTGCAACCAACGTATCCACATACAGCTTCTGCAGGTTGATGCTCAGCGTGTTCATCAGCCTGGAGGCCGCGCATTCTGTCTCCTTAATCATCGCAATCAGAAGATGCTCGGTTCCAATCTCCCTGCTGGAAAAACGCTCTGCCTCCCGGCCGGCATTTTCCAGTATCTGCCCGGCACGGGGCGTCCAGCCGTCCGCCTCTGCCACCGCTGCATTCCCCACCGGTGCAATCAGGCTCTCAATCAGGCCCATCAGCTGATCCGTATCCACCTTATTGTCCGTCAAAACCCTCGCGGCAACACCTGTGCCTTCCTTCATGAGGCCCAGCAGCAGATGCTCTGTCCCTACATAATTGTGGTTCATGGCTTTGGAAGCCTTTTCCGCCAGCTTCAACGCTTTCTGCGCCTTATTTGTAAATGATTTCTGCATATTTCCATCCTTTAATGATTAGTTTAGGTCTAAAAATTCTATATCGTCATCGTCTGCCGCACGCACCTTTTTTCGGACGGGAGGCACATCTGCGGACTTGGCACGCTCCTGCTTTGCCATTTTTTCCCGTTTTACCCTGCTGCTCAAAATTTCCGGATCCTCTTCAAATTCATCAATAATATCCCGGTCGTCTTCGTCATAAAAATCCGAATTCCGGTCCGCTCCATGATAGGACACGGATTCCGCAGAACCGGACGCTTTCCCTGTCTTTGGCTTTGTCCTTTCCTTTTTCGCGGCCTTCGGCTTTTTGGCCTTTGCCTTTTTGCGGGGCTTTTCCTCCCCGTATATGCCGTCCTCCTCCAGCTTGAGCTCCCGAACCTTCAAAAGAAGGTTCATGACCAAAATCAGCAGTACAACAGCCGCAAAAATGAGTCCGCCAATCAGGTTCCTGGACCTCGTCCTCACCTTATCATAGCGTTCATCCAGCTCATTGTAGGACTTTAACAGCATTTCATAATTCTGACCGGTATCTGTCGGAATGATGGCGTCCTGATTGAACCGCTGGTAGGTGCCCTGCTTGGCATCGTACTGATACCAGCCGGATACGCCCGTATCGTCCATTCCGTAAAAAAGGTAAAAGGCGGATTCCGCATTGTAAGCCTCTTCCTCCTCCGGATTGTCAAATTTCACAATTTCCTTATCCGCAGCGCCGGCAAACTGATACGCCGACACGGTCGTCCCGCCGATTTCAACGGTCGATTCTTTATAATTGTCCGGCGGAATCGCCGCATTCGGCACGACCATCAGAATGATATAATGCTCTCCGGTGCTCAGGCGCACATACGGATAAAACTTATCCCGATCGGCGTCGTATACAAAAAACCTGCTCTCGCCGGCTTCATTGGACAGATAATACATGCCCAGATGGCCATGGTCAAAGGATATGCCCTTATAGGGCTTGCCCTTGTACTCAAAATCCGCCCGGGAAAAGCCCTCGGGAATATCCTCATCCGTAAATTCTTCCGATATATGATAGGCCGCGCCGTCAATTTCAATCGTCCCGTCCGACGCCTGCGTCTCTGCGCCTTTGCCCGGCGTCTCCGTCTCTGCCGGGGTATTGTCTCCTTCCGGCTTGTCAGAGGAAGCAGCCGGCGCATCTGTTCCCTGTCCCGCCGGCGTACCGCCCTCACCCTTGGTAACGGTAATCTTATAAGCGGCTTCTGTTCCGTTCTCTGCCTTTACCAGAACCGTAATTACATTCGTCCCTGCTTTTAAATCCTGATTCCCGCTGACCGATTCTACGGTGGCTTTGCTGTTCGACGTCACCGGGGTAACGTTTATCTCATTGACGTCGGCCCCTACCTCTGCCGTATATTCCGTCACGCTGCCCTTAAACGCAGGGGAGAGCGTACCCGGAGAAATTGTCAGCGAGGAAAGTGAATTGTCCCCGGATTTCACGGCGCTGCCGCCGCCGTCTGACGCCGTATCCCCGGAAGCAGAGGCTGACCCCGTTACGGCAATATGCGTCCCGCCGGCCGTTAAGGTCGGCGCCTCCGCCTTCACATAGGCATCGCCGGAGGCAATTGCCTTAAATTTTACGCTCACGCTTTCTCCCTTTGCGGAAACCTTGCCGCTGCCGTAGGTGGCATTGGTATCCGAGCTGCTGATAAATTCCAGCAGCGAGGTGTCGTAGGTGATGCTCATATCCGCCGTTACTTTTTCGCTGTTCGCATTGGCGGCATAAATGGTTACGGTGACGGTATCTCCTGTTTTTACCGTATCGGACGATACAGCGACAGAAAGCGTTCCGGCCGCATACACAAAGGATGCTCCCGACAACAGAAGCAGGCAGGCTGCCAGAAACGCTATCATACTTTTCATCTTATGCTTCATGTTTTCCTCCATTCTGCGCAGGATTGTATCGCGCATGTATATAAGAATATTTTATCCCATCTGATTTTTATAATCCGTTTTGCAGCTTAATCTATTATAGGAAATGAAGGAAAACACGTCAACCGTATTCATGGAAATTTTATATTTTATCCTTTCTGTAAGGGGACAAAAGCCCGATAAACCTCCCCGCCTCTCTCCACGCCAGTACAGACTCCGGCATCAGCTGCATTGCCATCTGAAAGACATGGAACATCCCCTCGTATACATGGAACCGAACCCTAACGCCCTGTTTTTTGGCCTTTTTTGCAACGGCTTCGGCGTCGCTTAAGAGCATCTCATACGAGCCGGCCTGGATGAGCATGGGCGGAAATCCGGTAAAATCTCCGAAGGCCGGGGAAATATAGGGATTGCGCGGATCCTCTAAGCCGACGTACTCGCGGTTATAAATCAGGCTGTCTCTTGTATTTCCGAACAGGGGATCTCTTTCGTAATTCGTCTCATAGGATTTTCCGGAGGCCGTCAGGTCGGTCCAGGGAGACATGGCGATGATCCCGGCCGGAAGCTCCTGTCCGTGATCCCGCAGATAAAGCCCTAAGGCAAGGGCAAGCCCTCCGCCTGCGGAATCGCCTGCCACAATGATTTGCCGCCCGGCGTATCCACGCTCCTTACGCAGCCATTCGTATGCGCTGACAGCGTCCTCTAACGCGGCGGGATAGGGATTTTCAGGCGCTACTCGGTAATCAATTGTGAGCACGGGCATGCCGTTTCCCAGCTCATGGTAGGCGGCTGCAAAGGTACGGTACGCGTTGCGCATCGCGCCCACATAGCCGCCGCCGTGCAGCTGCAGTAAGACCCTGCCGCCGGTCTGCTCCGCTTCCTTAGGCCGGTCTGATTCCAGCCATTCCATGCCAAACTGCTCCATGTTGATTTCAGTCATCCGCAGGCCCTCCGGTACGTTCCAGGGCGCTTCCACCAGCTTTTTACGCAGCTCTCCGCTCTTAATTTTTTTGCCAATCAGATGATCGGACGTAAACCGGGCTATCAGCTCCCGGATCAGCATACCGCGCGGGCTTGCGTCCGGCTCTTTTTTCTCTTTATCATTCATATTTATTTCTCCTATCTGACGTGAAACCGCCGCCTCAGCTCGCTTCTCGCCCGCCGATCGCCGATGATCAGCGTGCCGAGGAACAAAAGGACGGAAACGGTAAAGGCAAAGCCACTGATAAAGGTCTCTGTCACAATGCCAAGTCTTATCAGAAGCAGCGGAACCGCGCTTAAAAATATCATGCAGATTTCCAGCATAAGATAGCTCTGCCAGTTGCGGCGGTTGACAAACATCAGCACCAGAATGAACAAATCCACAAGCAGCAGGCCGCCGGGCAGCACAAAGTTCACGGACCAGCCGTGATAGCCGATGATATAGTCAATCAGTATGACGTACAAAATTCCGAAAAATGTGAGTGTCAGAAATTTGGATCGATATCCCGCGTTATCGTTCAGCACCACAAATCGGGCCACAAAATAGAGATAGGCAAAGCCTGCTCCGGTGATGGCGCTCCACCAGATCTCGCTGTTCCATTTTAAGTTCAGATATACAAACAGCACCTCCAGCAAAATGGACAGAAACAAAAAAATACGCACGACCAGGTTCCTCTTGCGGGCAATGATGCGGATATCGGGATAGAGGTTTTCCGAAGGGCCGTACTGCTCTGTGACGCACTTGCATAAAGGGCATATCTGTGTGTTGTCGTGTAGGATCACGTTACATTGTCTGCATTTACTCATGATGGCTTCCTTTTTGTTTTTTATTCTATATATCTTAACTTAGAATGGAAATTTATACAATAGATTTTCCGGCGATTGATTTTATTATTTATATCGCATATAATAGAGAAGGGGGGAGGGAAGCCAATGATCGAGACAAATTTAGCGCAGACAGTCAATGTTACAAACGACTCTGGTTCTGCATATGATACAAATGTAAAATATTTACTTGCGGACAAGCAGATACTGTCACGTATTTTAAAGTATACCATTGATGAATTTCATGAGATGGATATTGAAGATATCCTTGGCTGCATTGGTGATGATATTGAAATAGGAACGAGACCAGTTGATGCAGGACTTTCTAATCTTGGACGGGTAAAAGGAACAGTAACAGAAGATAATATTCCGGGAGAGGGCATTATCTATTATGATATTCGCTTCACTGCGTACCTCAAGGAAAAAGAGATGAAGATTCTGATCAACATTGAGGCGCAGAAGTCAACGGATTCCGGTAAGCTGGGATACCACTTGGAGAATAGGATTGTATTCTATCTTGCAAGGATGATTTCAGCACAGAAACAGACAGAATTTTTCCACAGTGACTTTGATAATTTGAAAAAAGTCCGAAGTATCTGGATATGTATGGATAGCGAGGAAACAGAAGATTCTATCGAGGAAATCGGTTTTGACAGAAAAACAGTTTTTGGGAATAAGAGAAATTCATATCATACGGATCTGATGAAAGGCATTATTGTTAATATCAGGAGTGGAGCGGATAGTTCTTCTGGAAAAGCTGTGAAGAAGTCTCAGAATGTGTTGATAGCTATGCTGGAAGAGTTAGTTTCCAGGAAAGATGCATCAGAGAAGAAACGTATATTGGCAGATGAATATGGAATGACAATGACTGCTGAATTGGAAAGGAGAATCCAGATTATGTGTAATTGGTCAGAGAGTATTAGAGAACGGGAAAGAATGGATGCAAAAATAGAGGCAAGAATTGAGGCAAGAATTGAGGCAAGAATAGAAGCAAGAATTGAGGCTCTTGAAAGTATGATCAGAGTCAATATTACAAAAGAGCAGATATTATCTATGGGATATACGGAAGCGGAATATGAAAAAGCAGAGCGTGCATTATATGCAAACGCTTAGACGCAGATGCTGGTGTTGTAATAGGAGCAAGTTTAAGGAATTCGGGTTTGTCAAGAAAAATGTGTAAGTTTTTAAATTTTTCCTTACCGGCAGTTTT
>CANDKL010000086.1 GCA_947385255.1 uncultured Roseburia sp.
GCATCAGTACACCAGCAGTGTGGAAGCCGGGTAATGATTCAACTGGATCGTGGAAGGAATAAAATTGACATTCAGGAGGGTGTCATTCAAAACGCATATCCGAGCGTATTTACTATTTTAGTGGAAGATACGAATACAGATAACCCACCTCAGTTATTATCATTTAGTTATACGGATATTATTACAAGAGAAATACGAATGAAGCTTTGTTAGTTGAATAAAGGAATAAATCTCCTCTGTTTTGAATAAGATAGTACAAATTCAAAACGGAGGATTTTTTTGTGGAATTAGAAAGGCAGGTTTTACATAAAAACAGGGAAGTTGGCCGTGCATTCAGCCAGATGACGCTGGATGATGATTATAATTTACCGGATTTTAAGCCGGATTTGACAAAGGTGATTAAGGAACGGGGAAAGATTCATCTGGATGAAATCCATGTGAATAACGGTCATGTCTGGTTCAAGGGCGTGCTGGAATTTGATATTTTATACCGCACTGATCTGGATAACCGGAAGATAAACAGCTTAAACGGGGAAATTTCGTTTCAGGAAAGCTTAAGCATTGACGGGACGGAGGAGCTCGATCCGGTGAAGGTGGAGGGACGGATTGAGGATATTTCGGTAAGCGTCATCAATTCAAGAAAGCTAGGCATCCGTTCACTGGTGGAATTTACCGCAGTAGCAGAAAAGCCTGAGGAGGCGGTGGTTCTGACCGGCGTTGGGGAGGAGGCCGGCTGCGAGATTGAAACGGAGCAGATGGATGTCTTAGAGCTGATGACGGACAAAAAGGATACGATTCGGATTCGAAAGGAGCTGACTCTGTCTTCAAATAAGCCCAATATGGATGAAATTCTATGGAGCAGCGTGGAGCTAAGGGGTATGAACAGCCATTTGAAGAACGGTGAAATTGAGGTCAGCGGCGAGGCGCTGATTTATGTGCTGTATGCCGGGGCGGAGGAAGAGGATCGGCTGCAGTGGTTTGAAACGACGGTGCCGGTACAGGGCAGCGTGGAATGCAGTACCTGCGAGGAAGCGCTTGTGCATCGGATTACGGCGAATCTGGCACAGGTCAACCTGGAGGCTTCGGCGGACGAGGACGGCGAGGAGCGGAATATTCTGCTGGAAATGGTGGTAAATCTGTCTATCTGTCTCTGGAAGGAGGAGAAGATAGAGATGATTTCGGACATTTATGCGCTGGACCGGCAGGTGAATCCGGCGTTTCAGACAGCTTTTTTTGAAAAGCTGCTGGTGAAAAATGAGGCAAAATGCAGGGTTGCGGACAAAATCGAGATGGACGCGGAGCAGGAGGATATTTTGCAGATTTGCGTCAATGAGGAACGGCTGGCAGTGGAGCAGACGACGGTAACAGACGAGGGCGTTCTGGCAGAGGGGACGCTTACCGTGGAAATTCTTTATATGACGCCGGACGAGGCAATGCCGATCGCTTCTAAGCGGGCGTATATCCCGTTTTCCCAGATGATTGAGATGCCGAAGGCGGCAAATCCCGTGAAAATCCAGATAGACGGCGGGATAGAGCAGGTGACGACCGTACTGGCAGACAGCCGTACGATTGATGTAAAGGCGGTGCTTAGCTTAAGCTTGCTGGCGTTTGAGCAGCAGGAGAGGCAGACGATTACGGATATTGAGGAAACCGAGCTGGATCTGACCGCGCTGCAGCAGCAGCCAGGGATTGTGGGGTATATTGCGCGAGAGGGCGACAGATTATTTGGAATTGCGAAGGAAAATCATACGACGATGGAGAATCTGGTGGA
Organism: uncultured Roseburia sp.; assembly: GCA_947385255.1. Taxonomy (GTDB): domain Bacteria; phylum Bacillota; class Clostridia; order Lachnospirales; family Lachnospiraceae; genus Roseburia_B. The sequence goes on from CANDKL010000086.1 coordinate 1,772, forward strand.
GACAAATCATTTGACGGGAGCGTTTGTAAAGGCGGGGGAGAAGCTGCTGATCATAAAGACAGTGGGGTAGACGGAATAATGGCAGGCTGCCGGGGAGCGGCTGCGGCAGAGAGGGCGGATTCCTTTGCCGCAGCCGCTCCCTGGTTTTCTTTTGTTGCGTTATAGTTTTGAAAATGTTATAATGGCGACAGTTCTTAAACAACAGTTCCAGCAAGGAGGATGCGAGTGAAATTACAGGGAAAAAAGCAGGCGTTGGCGATGGTTATTGTGTTAGCGCTGGCAGCGGCGAATTTGCAGGCGGTGAATGCGAGTACGATGTCAAAGGCGAAGGATGCAAAGGAGCAGGCGGAGCGGGAATTAAATGAGGCGAACAGGCAAATCGAAGCGATTGAGCAGCAGCAGTCGGCGCTGCAGAGCGAGATCGACGAGAAGGACAGGGAGCTTGTGGACCTTTTGGTAAATATCGGGATTTTAGAGGAGGAGCTGGATGCAAAGAATGCGCAGCTGGCGCAGGTTACGGAGGATTTGGCAGCTGCAGAGGAAACGGAGGCCAGCCAGTATGCTTCTATGAAAAAGCGCATTCAGTTTATGTATGAGAGAGGCGATACCGCGATGATTGAAGCGCTGCTCGGTTCGGCGGATATGTCGGATTTTCTGAACCGGGTGGAGTATGTTTCGGACGTCTATGAATATGACAGGAATCTGTTGACACAGTATCAGATTACGGTGCAGCAGGTGGCGGATTTGAAGGCTTCTGTGGAAACGGAAAAGGCAGAGCTTGAGGCGATGCAGGAGGAATATGCCCTGCAGCAGGATTCGCTGGAGAACGTTCTGGCACAGAAGAAGGCGCAGATGGGAGATTATGACAATCAGCTGGTGACGGCGCAGGCGGCCGCGGACGAGTTTCGGCAGACGATTATCGCCCAGAACCAGATTATCCAGGAGGAGGAGCGCAGAATCCGGGAGGAAGAGGAACGCAGGCAGAGAGAAGCTGCGGCTGCGGAAGCCGCCGCGAGGGAGCGGGCGGCACAGAGCGCCAGCGCGGGGAATGGCGGCAGCTCAGGCGGCGGAGCGGGTGATGCATCCGGCGGCGGTTCGGGCGGCGGAGCAGGCGATGCATCCGGCGGCAGCTCGGGCGGCGGAGCAAATCCGGGCTATTCGACCGGGGTAAGCGGAGGCTCGGTGGTATCGTATGCCTGCCAGTTTGTCGGGAATCCCTATGTATGGGGAGGATCCAGCTTAACAAACGGGGCGGACTGCTCGGGATTTGTCATGAGCGTGTTTGCGCATTTTGGAATCAGCCTGCCGCATAGCTCGGCGGCGATGCAGGGTTGCGGACAGGCCGTCAGCTACGCGAACGCACAGCCGGGGGATTTGATTTGCTATTCCGGACATGTGGCGATTTACATAGGCGGCGGACAGATTGTACATGCCCAGAGCACGGCGGTAGGAATTACGACCAGCTCAGCTACATACCGTACGATTGTAGCGGTAAGAAGAGTATTGTAGGTTACGTTTGTAAGGATAGCAGAACGGAGGATACCAGGCTTATGGCTGCAGGGAAAATAGATCGGCAGTCCCGTAAATTTACGGCGCTGATGATGCTTTTGCTGGGGGCCGTGGCGATTGCGGCATGGGGGCGCGCAAGGCTGATGGACAAGATCTCTTACGCAGAGCATTTAGACGACCGGGCAGTTACGGTGGACGGGACGGATTATACGTTTCGGGATTTGGCCGTTTATCTGGCTTATCAGGAGCAGGAAATTGAAGGGCAGGCGAAGGTATATGATTTGGAGCATACCGAGAAGTACTGGAATGCGCATACGAACGGCCAGTTTATCCGGGCTGCGGGCAAAACTGCGGCAATGGATATGGCGGTGCACGATATCATTTTCTGTGAAATGGCAAAGCAGGAGGGGACCGTTTTGTCCGATGAGGAAACCGCGTTTGCAGAGAATCAGAAGCTGGATTTTTGGAATGATCTGGAGGAGGAGGGGCAGGAGCGCCTGGGCGTTTCCAGAGAGGAAATAGACGCGGCGTTTGAACGGATGGCGTTAGCCCAGAAGCAGCAGCAGCTGTATGCGGATGAGCAGGGGGTTGACTTGAGGGAGTATAATGTGAATGGAAGCCTGTATACGGAGCTGTTAAAGGAGCATACGTATCGTATCAATGAAAAGCTCTTTCAGAGGCTTAATTTTGGAAAAATTACAATAGAGTAGGGGACGAAAATAATATTATGTCAAAGAAAATTGGAAGAAACGATCCGTGCTGGTGCAAAAGCGGCAGGAAATACAAGGCGTGCCATCAGGCATTTGACGAAAAAATTGCCAGGATTGCCGCGGCAGGGCATATGGTGCCGGACCGCAGCATGATCAAGACGGCGGAACAGATTGCGGCCATTAAGGAAAGCGCAAAGATCAATATTGCAGTGCTGGATTACGTAGCAGAGCATATCCGGGCAGGAATGGATACAGAGGAAATCAATACAATGGTATTTGAGAAGACAACAAGAATGGGAGGGTATCCGGCCACACTGAACTATGAAGGTTTTCCAAAGAGCGCATGCACCTCGGTCAACAACCAGGTATGCCACGGGATACCGTCAAAGGATGTGATTTTAAAGGAGGGCGATATTGTAAATGTAGATATTTCCACCAATTTAAACGGATTTTATTCGGATTCTTCCCGGATGTTCTGTATCGGCGAGGTCAGCCCGGAGAAGAAAAGACTGGTGGAGGTCGCGAAGGAATGCGTAAACGAAGGGTTAAAGGAAGTAAAGCCCTGGGGCTTCTTAGGAGATATGGGTCAGGCCGTCCATGACTATGCGTTTGCCCATGGATACACGGTTGTACGTGAGATTGGCGGCCATGGCGTAGGGCTTGAGTTCCATGAGGATCCGTGGGTCGGTTATAACAGTAAGCGCGGTACGGAAATGCTGATGGCGCCGGGTATGATTTTTACCATAGAGCCAATGGTGAATATGGGCCGGGTAGAGATTTACATAGATGAAAGAAACGGCTGGACCGCATATACAGAGGACGGCAAGCCGTCTGCCCAGTGGGAGGTACAGGTATTGGTCACAGAGGCCGGGTATGAGATCATATCTTATTAATGCTTTGGCAAAAGAGAAAGGAGGTGCGGCAGATGAAAAGGATGGAAGAATATGTAAGGGATATACCGGATTTTCCGGAGAAGGGAATTATTTTCCGCGATGTGACGACAGTGCTGCAGGACGCAGAAGGCTTAAAGCTGGCGATTGATTCCATGATCGGGCTGCTTGAGGGAGTGGACTTTGACGTAGTCGTGGGAACGGAATCCAGAGGATTTATTTTCGGCGTGCCGATTGCATATGCGCTTGGCAAGCCGTTTGTGCCGATCCGCAAGAAGGGCAAGCTTCCCTGCGAAACGATATCGGCAAAATACGATTTGGAATACGGCAGCGCGGAAATAGAAATGCATCGGGATTCCATTGTGCCGGGGCAGAAGGCGGTGCTGGTGGACGACCTGATTGCAACAGGCGGAACGATTGAAGCCTGCACAAAGCTCATTGAAGAGCTGGGCGGCGAAGTGGTGAAGATTGTTTTTCTGATGGAGCTGGCCGGATTGAAGGGCAGAGAGAAGCTGGGCAAATACGAAGTGGCTTCTGTCATTACATATGAAGGCAATTAAGATTGGGAAGGGGAGAGAGTTTGATGTTGGAACGCTTTTTTCAGTTAAAGGAAAATGATACGACGGTAAAGACGGAGGTGATCGCCGGAATTACCACGTTTATGACGATGGCTTATATTCTGGCGGTCAATCCAAGCCTTCTGGGCAATGAGTTTGGTTCAAATATGGACGCTACGGCAGTGCTGATTGCAACCTGCCTGGCCTCCTTTGTGGGAACGATGGCAATGGCGCTTTTGGCAAATTATCCGTTTGCGCTGGCGCCGGGCATGGGGCTGAATGCCTATTTTTCCTTTACTGTCTGCGGGGCGATGGGATATTCCTGGCAGATTGCCCTGATGGCCGTATTTATAGAAGGCCTGATTTTTATTGTATTGTCTCTGACCAATGTGCGGGAGGCAATTTTCGACGCCATTCCGGGCACGTTAAAGAAGGGGGTCAGTGCCGGAATCGGTCTGTTTATCGCATTTATCGGGCTGCAGGGTGCGCATATTGTAGTGGCGAATGATTCGACGCTGGTATCTTATGTGGATTTTGCAGGCAGCTGGCATACGCAGGGGATTTGTGCGGTACTGGCACTGATCGGGTTGATGGTGACGGCGGTTCTCTATATCAAGGGCGTTAAGGGCTCGATTCTGGCCGGCATCGTTGTGACCTGGGTGTTAGGCATGCTTGCACAGGCGGCCGGGATTTATACGGTTGACGTGGAAAACGGGTTTTACTCGCTGTATCCTTCGATGGCGTTTACCGATTTTTCCGCGATCGGGCTGACATTCGGGAAGTGCTTTCGGGCGGATTTTTCAGGGGTCAGCGTCTTTAACTTTATTGTGATTCTGCTGTCGTTTTTGTTCGTGGATATGTTTGATACGATTGGAACGCTGATTGGCGTATCCTCGAAGGCAGGGATGTTAGATAAGGACGACAAGCTGCCGCGGATAAAGCCGGCGCTTTTGGCGGATGCAATTGCAACGTCCGTGGGCGCGGTGTTTGGCACCTCTACGACAACCACCTTTGTGGAAAGCTCCGCAGGCGTCGGAGAGGGGGCGAGGACAGGACTGGCTTCCGTCGTAACGGGAATTCTGTTTTTGCTGGCGATTTTCTTTGCGCCGATCTTTACGGCCATTCCGGGCTTTGCCACGGCTCCGGCATTGATTTTTGTCGGATTTTTGATGGTTTCTGCGATTTTAGACGTGGACTTTGACGACGCGGCGGAGGCGGTACCGGCTTATCTTTGTATGATTGCAATGCCGATGGTGTACAGTATTTCCGAAGGAATTGCCATCGGGGTCATTTCCTATGTGATCATTCAGGTTATCTGCGGCAGGAGCAGGAGGATTACACCGTTGATGTATGTACTGGCGCTGCTGTTTGTCTGCAAATATGTGTTCCTGTAAGGATGCGGAAGTTTGAGCCGGCTGGTATATGCGGACATGGATAATAAAAAACCGCCTGCGGCGGAGTGAATATGGGATATAAGAATAACAGCGGCGGCTGCCTGTGATGTTTTGGCAGCGGCTGCTGTTATTTTTTTAAAATTTTGTTTTTAAATTAACTGCTTTATTGATTGCGTGAGGAAATTGTATTATGTATAATAGTAGTAATAGTGGATAGAAAGGGGAGGAGTTTATGATTTATGTATCTATCTGTGACGACGATAAGCGGATGGCAAAGCGGCTGGAAGCTCTCGTTTCAAAGGAATTTTCTTCCCGTGGATATTGCTGTAAGTGCAGTGTTTATTTTGATGGGAAAAGCTTTCTGGAGCAGGACAGGGAACAGGAGCAGGAACTGATTTTTCTGGATATTGAGATGCCGGGGGTATCCGGGATGCAGATTGCCGAATACCTGCAGGAGCGGGGACGGAGCGGCAATGTAGTCTTTGTAACGGGTTATGAAAATCTGGTGTTTCAGTCACAGAAATATTTTCCGTTTTATTTTTTAAGGAAATCGGAATTGGAAGAAAAAGCAGGGAAGCTTGTGGAAGAGTTTTTAAGGCGGCTCAATGGCCGGCAGGAAAAATTTATGGTTACGGCGGGAAAGACCATGTTTACCGTTTTGACCAGTGAGATTATGTATTTGACATACCATGAGCATAAAATCAGGATAACGATGAGCGGGCATGAGAAATATGAATTTCGGGGAAGCCTGAAAGTGTGTGAACAGAAGCTGAAAAAGGATTGTTTTTATCGGATTAACAGCGCAACCATTATCAATTTTAGCTTTGTAAAAGTATTTGAGGGCTCTGACGTGATTATGGATGACAATGAAAAAATATGGATTAGCCGGGAAAAAAAGAAAGAATGCAGGCAGCAGTTTATGAAATTTTGGAGGGATAATGGCGGATTTGGTGTATAAAGTGCTGATTATACTGTCCAATTTTGCGGAAGCCGTTTTGATTACGGGGTTTTTCATTCGTTTTTTCGGATTTAGGGCTGTGCGGCAGTATACGGCAGTAAAAAAAGCGGGAATTACAGCGGTAATATTTGGGATATTGGAAATTGGGATTTTGTACCGATTCGGAGATTTGGCGATTACCCTGCTGCTGTTTCTGGTATTGTTTTGGTTTTGCAGGCGGTTTCTTGGCGGAAGCGCAGTGCAGCATGCTCTTATGATATTGATTATTTTATTGCTGATACCGCTGATCAATGGGACTTTTCTGCAGATTATCCTGATGGTCAGCGGCATGCCGATAGAAGAGTACATCAATATACATAACCCGTTTTATCTTCTGGGGATTGCGGGGGTATGGTTTATCTGCTTTGTTGTGCTGGAGCTGCTGCTGCGGTTTGGCAAGGCCGCGAGGATTTATCTGAATAAAAAATACGGGGTTATATACAGCCTGATTTTGATTTATTCTATTTTGCTGGAGGGCGTATTGTTTTATTCGATGCGCAGCCACACGCAGGGGACAGCGTACAGCCTGGGACTTTTCGTTGTATCGTGCGGCGCTGTCGGGATCAATGTTTTTATTGTATTCACGATTTATAAAATCAGTGAAAAGCAGCAGCAGGAGGAAGTGATGAAGCGGCTGCAGCTGCAGAATACCTGTCAGGAGCAGCAGATACGGGAGGCGAAGGCAGCAGAAAACCGGCTTCGCCGTTTTAAGCATGACTACAGGAATATGATATGGAATGTGAAAGAGCTGCTCAGAAAGCAGCAGGTTTCGGAGGCATTGGACTATCTGGATCAGGTGGAAGGCTATTATTTAAAGGAAAGCAAAGAATATATGGACACCGGCAACCCGGTGCTTAATACAGCGCTGAATGCAAAGCTTACGGTATGCGGGGAGGAACAAATAGAGGCGTATAGCCTGATTGCGGGACAGTTCGGCGGGATGGACGGATTTCGGATTGCTGTTTTGCTGAATAATTTACTGGACAACGCAATCGAGGCGGAGAGGAAAGAAAAACAGAAGAAAATATATGTGGAATTGGTGATAAAGGGGGAGTATGTAAGCTGCATCGTGAAAAATGCGGTTGAAGAGTCTGTTCTTGAGACAAACCGTGAGCTGGTTACAACGAAGGAGAACCGAAAGGAGCATGGAATCGGTACGGGGCATGTCAGAGAGCTGGCAGAGGATTTGGACGGGATAATAGATTTTTATGAAGAGGACGGATTCTTTTGCGTTCACTGTATGATACCGGCCAGACGGCTTTGGGTACGGAATAAGTCGGAAAAGTGACGGATTAGGGAAAGTGTGTTGTGAGATAGAAGAAGGCTGGCTATAATAATGATAGCCAGCTCATTTTTTATTTTGGACAACGAGGATAAAAAGTATGAAAAGAACAATCTTAAAAAACATTGCAAAAATCGGAAAGTACACAGCAGAACAGGGAGATGGATGGCCGACATTTTGGGGATTTCACGAAATAATGCCAGATTCCTCAGCAAAAGAGCAGTTGAAAAATCTGAGAGATGATAAAAAAATTAGTAAGAATTATAACTGAGGAATTAATTTGTTCTGAGATCATCCAGCCAGAAGAAAATTCGCTCTATATGTATGGGATCGAGCTGACAGTCGTATCTCTGATAAATTCTATTTGGATGATTGGAGTGAGTTGGATAATAGCCGATCCCATTTTAGGGCTTTTGTATGTTCTCATATTGGGAAGCGTCAGGACACAATTGGGCGGTTACCATGCTAAAACGTACGCGGGATGTTTTTTCTGTTACAATATAATTTTTTGTAGTTCATTGCTGATATGCAGGATTCTGGATGATATACGGGTAGGCGTATCTTACATATTGGCTGTGGGATGTATTTATTTGTGTATCATATACCGGTTTGCACCGGTACCATCTTTAAAAAAATTAAATATGGAAGAAAAGAAGTATGCAAAAAGAAAAGCATTCATAGGGACAGTGGGCTGGCTTATTTTGGCTGTTTTATTTGCAGGCTGGAAGAAAATTTATGCATTAGAAATTATAGCAGTATTGGGGATTTCTATTTTCCTGATGGGGACAGAAAAAATAAAAAAACAAATATCGAAGAGAAAAGGAGAAGGTCAATGATGAAAAAACGAGCCGCAGCATCCATTCTGATTATGGCAATGCTGGTATCACAGTTTTCCTTTGCATCCGGGAAGGAATCACTAAAAAAGGACACCGGAAAATCGAAAGAGAGCACAGCGGTATCTCAGGAGCAGATACAGGCAGAGCGGGAGCTTGAGGATGAGAAGCAGGCATTATTGAGAGAAGAGGAAGGCTACAACAGCCAGTATTTGGTTTGGCACGGGACAGAGCAGCCGGATGTGGAGGCGCTGGAGAACTATGCCCGGCAGTCTTTTGCAAAGGCAAAATCCCAGAAGGCAAAAAAGATACAGGCAGTAGAAGGCAAGATAAAGGACGCCCGGGAGAAAAAGGAATTTGCGGCGCAGCTGGAAAGGAATGGGGCTAAATTAGAGAGCAGAGAAATTGCGCAGGCAGAAATTGATGACCATATGCTGGAGGGTTATGACAGGATCCGTCTTCCGGAGAGTGTGGATCCGGTGTTGTTTATGGAAGGATTTCAAAAAGCGGCAGGTGATTCCGTATCCATACAGCCGGATTACATCATGGAGCTTGCGGCAGAAGCAGACGCAGATGCCAAAGTAGAATTCCGACAGGAAGCGGATGAGAAGCAGGAAGAATTGGAAAATGAGGAATTGGCAGGAGAAGCAGCTGCAGGAACGGAAGAGACGGAAGAAGAAATATCGGATTTACCAGAGGCAATTCTGGATCGGGATGCCG
>CANDKL010000087.1 GCA_947385255.1 uncultured Roseburia sp.
GCATTCTACGATCATAGAACAAAAGCCCTTCGTAAGGACGCAGTCCAGCTCATTCTGCACGCCGCCTGTCTCCCATTTAAACTCATAGCCGCTTACCACATCATCGAAATAGCCCGTTTTGCAGGCTTCAAAATACGTATAAACCTCTAACAGCTCCCCTGCCTTCGTCAACAGCGCCTTGATCTTATCGGACTGGTACCGAAAGGATATCCGGTTCTGTTCTACAGACAGTCCCTCGATAAAGCGTTTTTTCCCAAGCCCCTCCAGAAGCCTTGCAAACTCCTCCATACGGTACTTCCCGGTTTTCAGCAAAAGCCCTTTTACGGCGCTTCTACCGTTCGTCTCATGGTATTGCTCCAGCTGCCCGCACAGCTCATTCCAGCAGCCTACCGCCCGCTCAAAGGAAAGCCGGATGGCATCTCCGGTATAAATCCCCCAGAGCGCCTCATACTCCTCTGCAAAATCCGGATAATGAAACGCGCGGTCCTCTGCATGCATCATCGCAAACATATCCTCCACTCTCATATAAGAGCGGTCCGCTATATAATGCAGATAATCGCAGCCGCTGTCATGGAGAAACTGCTTTCTCGTACTGTCAAATTCAAAATACGGAAATTTGTCCGTTACCTCCAAAATAAACTGGCTGTTCCTCCGGTTGGAGGCAAACAGGGCATTTGTCCCGTCAAACAAATCCACCTGCTTTTGCTCCAAAGCCAAAACCGCCTGCTTTACCGCCTGCTCTTCATCCGCGCATTCTGCAATGGAGCCGTCCAATTCCATTTTTTGCTGAAGCTTGTGAAGCATCGTCCGCAGCGCCTTTAACCGCTGAGCAGAATTTTGCAGAAAAAGGATCTGCAAATGGATCCTGCATCGAATCCTCCGATGTTCAAAATAGCTTGCAATGGATAGAAGCTTCCTGCGCAAAAGGCCGTAATCCGAAAACCGATCCGCGCAATAAAGATACGTCAGCTCGTCCGGATGAATCACGGTACCGGAGGCCACATTCCGAAATACCGTATCGCTTTCGCCGTTCCTGTCCTGCGCAAGATTTAACGGCGCAGCCAGATGACAGGCTCTGCGGTACGTCAGAATAAATGCCAGATTGTCCAAAAGCGCCTCGTCCAGCGCCTTATAATCGCGGTACAGGCAGCACTCAATCACCGGGAAAAAGCTGCGGCGAATCCCGTCCACCAGCTTTCGCACCGTCTGTTTTTTCTCCCTGCCCAGGGAATCGGTATCTGCGACGGCCGCTGCAAACCGCTTCTCACAGGCGTCATACTGCTTCGCATAGCCGGCTTCTCCCTCTAAAATATTCCGCAGGCACAGACAAAAGCGCCTGTACTCCTTAAGCACATAATCCCCTGCCCCCTGCAGGAGCCGCCCAATCTGCGCCGCCTCTCCCGTCTCCATGGGATGGGAAGCATAAAACTGCTCCGTATAGCGGCGGAAAAACCGATGCAGGGAAACGGAAAATCGATCCAGCTCGTCCAGTTCGTCTGCCGGATCGTGCGGATCGTCCCACTTCTTGTGCCGGTTTACCCTGTATTCCTCATTCTTTAACGGGGATGCTGCCGTACTCCGTACGATACAGGGATGGTATTTCCGTTTGCTGTCTTTAATACTTCCGATTTCAATACAATAGGAAAAATCCGTCTTCCCGTCCGTCAACGGAGGCGCCTGCCAGCCGTCCGTCAGCTTCTCCAATACCCACCGCCTGTGCTCTAAGGCAGTCAGCTCTGCAAAGGCCTGCCGACAGGCTTCATCCGTATCCCTGTGCGCCAAAACCGTCCGGTAAAAATTGGACGCCAGCTCGTCGGCATCACGGCCCGTAATACCGAAGCCGTTGAGCTTATATCCAATAGAAAGCGCGTACGATATGGAGGACTCATGGTAGTAGGGCTGGCAAAACTCCTCCCAGGCCTTCTGCATATCCGTATTTTCCATCCCGGTCCACAACAGATGCGTACAAAATGCCATCCGCTCCAATTCATCGCTGTCAGCCGGCTCATATGCCCCTCCGACCGCAACAGGATTGCACAGCATGTTCCGTTCCTCTTCCGCCAACGCCCGCTCCTGTATATAATTGACCGAGCATCTGTTTTCCAGAAGCTCTGCCGTTTTGCAAAAAATCTGTGCCAGACTGCGGTTATACGCATCGCCGCCCATAGAAAGAAATATGTAATGCACGCGCTCCTCTCCCAAAGAGGTCAGCAGAATCTCCTCCACGGTCCGGCGATTCTCATTTAGTTCAGCGGTACAAAAGGCATGTCCCTCTCCCGGCACGTCCATAAAATCCAGTACCGCATAGGCCTCCTTCCCGCTGCCTGAAAGCGATCCGCCTACATTGACGAAGGAAGCTAACGCCGGACGGCTTTTTAAGTATTCTGCCTGCGCCGCCTCCGGATCCTTTACAACAACCGTAAGGTAGAGCGCATGCCCCTTCATCTGTCCTGCCATCAGGCAGAGATCGATAAACCTTGCGGCATATCTGTCAAATCCTATGACCATCACATTCAGGTTTCTCTCACCTTCTGCAATCCAGTGATACAGAGGATTTTCATACAGCAGGCCCTGTATCGCCGCGGCTTCATTCTGCAATAATTCCTTTTCCATAAACTCATTTCCCCATCATGCTCTGTTTGATCTTGCTGTAGGAGCTGCATGTGCTGCCCTGGATGCCATTGCACACCGCCCGCATTTTATAGAAATATACCACCCCCGGCTTGCAGGTTGAATCCATAAAAGACGTCATTTCTTCGACTGCCGCGATTTTCTGATAGTTCCCGTTTTCGGTCGTGCTGCGGTAGATTTCGTATTTGTCCGCTCCTTTGATGCTCTTCCAGCTGATCCGGGTCCGGACGCCCTGATTCTGCACGAGAACCGACGGCGCTTTTAAGAGCTTGACCTTCTGTGCCGTACAAAATCCCGCCGTTTCCTTCTGATCCCCCGAGATTTTGTACGGGCGCACCTTATAATAATAGGTCTGGCCGCTCTCTACATCCCGATCCGCACAGGTCGTATTGCCGGACTGCTTTATCCGTGCAACCCGTTTATATTCTCCCTTCTGGGAGGTGCTGCGGTAAACCTCGTAGCCGGATGCGCTCTCTACCTGCTCCCACTCCAGAAATACCCTTGATGAGGATCTGCCGACCAGCTTCGTAAGGGAGGTCTTGCGCAGCGTGTCCGAAGCATCCACCCTGTTCAGCCCGTAGCAGGCGGCAATTCCCTTCGCATCCGCTGCCGCCAGCTTCTTTAACGCCGCATCTGTGCTTAAAAACTCCTTCGCGTCCCCCGCGCTCGAAATAAATGCGTGCTCTACAATAATACCAGGATACCCCGCCTGCTTCGCGCCGCGGATCACGGCATAATAATCCGACTGCGTTCCATCCGGATAGGTCGTACCTGCCATGGAGTTTAAGGTCTTAATCCCCCTGTCATAAAGCCCCAGCGCCGCCAGATTCTTCTGAATGGCGCCGGCCAGCCTTTTCCCCTCCTTCCCGACGGAAGGCCTGTAATTCGAATTCGGATAGTATACCTCGGCGCCGTATGCCTCCTTCGTGACGTCAGAATTGATGTGCAGGCTGACAAATACGTCCGCATCCGCCCCGGAAGCCAGCTTGATCCTCTGATCCAGCCCGATATACTGATCCTCCGAACGCGTCAGATAAACCTCAGCTCCGTCGTACTTTTCCAGCTCTGCCTTGCAGTACAGCGCAAGCTTTAGGGTAAGGGCCTTCTCCTGCAGCCGGTTCCCCACCGCGCCGTAGTCTGTCCCGCCGTGTCCGGCATCTAAGACGACGGTCAGGCCCTGCTTTTTTGTTTCTTTTGGCTTACTCTTCCCAAAGCTCCGGAAAAAGGAAGAGAACAGCCCTCCTGCCGCAGAAGCCGCACTGGCCTGCTGCGCCGCCTGGACCTGGCTGTCCCCGAAAGCCAAAAGCATGGCGGCCGCCAGAAGGACCGCCACACATTTTTTCAGGTTTTTCATGGTATTCCTCCGCTACTCTTTTTGTTTTCCAGTATATCACAAAAAAGAAGCCGCTTCAAGACATCTATCCTTTAAAGTCAGGCGGAAGCTCCTTCCAGCGCTTCCGTAACAGGTACGCTGCATCCTTCGGCTGCCTCTGCCTGGTGAATACGCCCTTTTTGTTGCCGTTTACGCGCAGGATCCCCTCCGTCGTCTGGAAATCCGCAAAATTCCAGATCTGCTCGCCTTTGACAAAATCATACGAATCGAATACCTCGTTCGTGATTCTCAAATACGCATCCTGATACTCCTGGCTCCACATGACAGACGGCAGCTTGTGCTCCGAGCTAAGCGTATCCGCTCCGTATTCCGTAAAAAGAAACGGTTTCTTCAAATCCAGCGCCTTCCACGCATCCATTTCCCTGCGGAACAAAGCTTCCGCCTCCGACAGCTCATATCCGCCCCGCACATACCATCCATAATAGCGGTTCAGTGCAATGATATCGCTAAACTGGTAGCATTTGCATGTCCCCGGCACAGAGTTCATAATCAGCGCAAAGGTCCGCGGCCGCTTCTGCACGTCCAGCTCATGCGCCAGCTCAAATATTTCCTCAAAATACGGCACAGCCGCCTCATCGGTTGTCTCCGGCTCATTCAAAAGGCTCCACGCTATGACGCAGGGATGGTTCTTATCTCTGGCAATCAGCTCCTCAAGCGCCTTCTTATGCGCTTTTAAAAGAATCGGCGTCGTTTCCTTTGCAAAAAACGCCGTTTTCTTTCCGCTGCTCGCCTCCATAAAATTCATCAGGCTCTCAAACAGCCCCACGGCCGCCACCTCGTCAATCACCAGAAAACCCTCCCGGTCCGCCATCTGGTAAATCTCCTCACTGTATGGGTAATGCGCCGTACGGAAGGAATTCGCCCCAATCCATTTCATCAGCTCAAAATCCCGCTTCATCACACCGGGATGAAAGCCCCGCCCCACAATGTCGCTGTCCTCATGCTTGCCGAAGCCCCGCAGATAAACCGGCTCTCCGTTGATCCGAATCGAAGTGCCCTCCACACGGACGGTCCGGATTCCAATCTCCTGTTCATATTCGTCAATGACTCTCTCCCCGTCCAGAATACGGATGACAAGACGGTACAAATAAGCATGGTGCACGCGCCAGAGATGGGCATCCTCTACCCGCATCGTACCCTCCTTCCCCATGGAAGCTGCGGCCTGCCTGCCCTCTTCATCATAAAGCGTAAGCTCCACCTCATGATCGCCGGTTGTAACCACGCTGTAATGGATCAGGGCGTCCTGCCCCGTCAGCTCATAGTCCAGATCAAAGTCAAACACATACTCCTTCGGAAGCGCCATCAGATAAACCGACCGCTGCAGGCCGGAATAGTTAAAGAAATCAAAATACGGCTTATTCATCTTCTGTCCGTCCGGCAGTACGATCGTCTCCCCGCAGGGAATATTGGTCACGGTCAGCTCGTTGTTGACCCGGACCACAACCTGATTCTTTGCATTGTAACGGACCACGCCCGTAATTTCCGCACAAAACGGCAGAAAGCCACCCTCATGCTCTGTGATCTTTCTGCCGTTTACATACACTGCCGCCCGATGCGTAGCGGCGCCGAACCGAAGGAATACCTGTCTGCCCTCCCATTCCTCCGGTACGAACATCTCCCGCTCATACCAGACGTCGCCCGCAAACTCGCGGATCTCTTTTTCTGTATAAAAGTCCTGGAAGCTGGCCGGAACCGGAATCAAATCCCTGCCCGGGATACCGTCCGCCCAGCCGTCCTTCTCTCCTCTGCCAAGGGGATCCAGGCAAAAGCCCCACATCCCGTCTAATGACAGGGCCCTTCTGGATACCGTCGTTCTTGGATACAGCATGGAATTTTCTAACATCTCATTTCCTCCTGGGTTGTTATTTTTCCATAGTATATCCATTCTGCGCCGCTTTATCCCGCACGCCTGTGTTTAGTGATGGAACAGGCGGATGCCGGTAAAGCTCATGACCATTCCATATTTATTGCAGGCTGCAATGACATGGTCGTCACGGATGGAACCGCCCGGCTGCGCCACATACTGCACGCCGCTTCTGTGCGCACGCTCAATATTGTCCCCAAACGGGAAAAACGCATCCGATCCCAGCGTCACGCCCGACATCTGATCGAGCCATGCGCGCTTTTCCTCCCGCGTAAATACCGGAGGCTTTTCTTTAAAAACAGCTTCCCATGCGCCGTCCTCCAAAACATCCATATAGTCCTCGCCGATATAAAGATCAATCGCATTATCCCGGTCGGCGCGTCGTATGCCGTCTGCAAACGGCAGCCCAAGCACCTGAGGGGCCTGGCGTAAAAACCAGTTGTCTGCCTTTTGTCCCGCAAGCCTCGTGCAGTGAATCCGGCTCTGCTGTCCCGCTCCGATTCCAATGGCCTGTCCGTCCTTGACAAAGCATACGGAATTCGACTGGGTGTATTTTAGCGTGATCATAGAAATTGCAAGGTCGATTTTCGCCTGATCGCTGAACTCCTTATTTTCGGTTACGATATTGCCAAAGAACGCGTCGTCAATCTTTAACTCATTGCGCCCCTGCTCAAATGTAATGCCGAATACCTGCTTCCGTTCTATCGGATCCGGCTCATAATCCGGATCGATCTGAATCACATTATAATTGCCGTTCTTTTTCGCCTTTAAAATCTCAAGCGCCTCCGGCGTATACCCCGGCGCAATCACGCCGTCGGATACCTCGCGCTTGATAATCAGCGCCGTCGCCTTGTCACAGACGTCGGAAAGGGAGATAAAATCCCCAAAGGACGACATGCGGTCCGCCCCCCTCGCCCTTGCGTATGCATTGGCAAGCGGCGTAAACTCCATATCCATATCGTCCACCCAGTAAATTTTGCGCTCTACCTGAGACAGCGGCAGGCCTACCGCCGCTCCGGCCGGAGACACATGCTTAAAGGAGGCCGCTGCCGCGAGACCCGTCGCCGCCTTTAATTCCCGTACCAGCTGCCAGCCGTTCAGCGCATCCAGGAAATTGATATAGCCCGGCCTGCCGCTTAATATCCGAATGGGCAGCTCTTTGTCCTCTACATAAATGCGGGATGGTTTCTGGTTTGGATTACAGCCGTATTTTAATTCGAATTCTTTCATGATGCTCCCCCTATTGATTCTTATTTACAATCCGTGTCTCGTAGGTACCCGATGCAAGTTCAATATACCGTACAAACAAAGAAACCTTATTCTCTGCGTTTAAGCTGTTCCATACCTGATCCGTAAAGGCATCAATATCACCCTCCAGCTTAATCCATTCCGGCTCCCCCTCAAAGCTGGGAAGGGGATTGCCGTCTCCCATATACGTATGGATAAAATGGCCCTCCCCTTCCACTGGTTTTTCGTATGCAAATGTAAAGCGGCTGCAGGAACCCGGGTTCCCGTTGCTGCTTTTTAAAATCGACATCGCATAATTATAGGCTCCGTTTTCGATATGTAAAATACCGGAAATCCTGGGCGTATAATTCGGCGCATCCGGCTCAAATTCACGGGTGCGCAAGGTCTGTTCAAAGGTCTGCTGCTTGTCCATGCCTTCATAGATGGTATCCGTCTGATCGCCGTTCGTCACAATGGTTTTATTCCCAAGAACACGGACGGGCGCATAAATAATCAGGCTCGGATCGGTTAATTTCGCCGGATCAAACGCCTGCGTGCGGATCCCCTCCCCGTCCTCTACAAAAATACGGTTGCGGCTGTTCTCGCTTCTTCCCATAATGAAATATGCCGCAACTGCATATTTTGCATCGGCGCTTCTTCCAAGTATGATGCCTCTTCCGGGATAAGGATTCTGGCCAAGCTGCTTTTCTAATGACAATAATTCCATATTCATCCTCCTGTATCTATTTTGTGTTAGCATGATAACACAAAATCCCGGGTTTTTCAATGAGGGAATATGACAAAAGCTTCACCTACGGCATGTCAATCCAGGCCGGATCTACCCAGCACTGCTGCGTAGCATTCCATCTGCGGTACTGCTGTTTTCCGTTGTGAACCCTGAACTTGTACACGATTTTATCCTG
The DNA here is from genome assembly GCA_947385255.1 of uncultured Roseburia sp. Taxonomy (GTDB): domain Bacteria; phylum Bacillota; class Clostridia; order Lachnospirales; family Lachnospiraceae; genus Roseburia_B. The sequence goes on from CANDKL010000087.1 coordinate 8,039, forward strand.
TGACAGCACCTGGATTCCTGATGATACACTATACTCGACCGGCTGCTGTACCTCCGCCGCAAAGCTGTATTCTGATGCAAACTGCAGGCCTACGACCATCAGCAACAATAAAGCCGCTTTTTTTCTCATGTTTATTCCTCCTTAATTTCAAATCCGCCGATTTCATAAATATCCTTCGATTCTTCCGAAATCTGCTCGACTTTCTCTTCTCCGTTATCCCGTATCATATGTAAAAAATAATTCCCATTTTTATGTACAATATAAGATCTATCTGATGAAAGCTCGTAATCACCCCCTTTTTTGATGATATCTTCTATCGGCGGCTCATAGAAAGGCAGCAGGATCATGCTGTAGGAAGCCGTCCAGACAAATATAAACACCGCCGTCACCAGCGCCATACTCCATAAATTGCTCCTGCCCCGTTGGCTGTTCCGTACAAATTCAAACCGCTGCAGAATCTCGCTTTTTCCATTGTCTCCCAAAGACACTGCTTCATTCATCGGATAGGAATTCTTCTGATTTCCGCGTGACCGGATTGCCTTTACAATGGTCTGCAAATACCCAGCCACCTCCTCCCGGGGAAGCTTTTCGGTCACACACAGGTCGCATTTCATTTCCAGGCTGCATTCCAGATCCTTTTCCAAAAGATACACGACCGGGTTCCACCAGAAAATGCAGACAAACATACAGGTCAGCATTTTCACCTTCAAATCCCCGTTCAGCAGATGCGTATACTCATGCATAAGGATGTGATACAAATCCTCGTCCGTATACGTCTGTGCCGGTAAAATAATTTTCCATTTCCGGATTCCCATACTGACAGGCATTGTGATCCCCTGATGATACAAAACTCTTACCTGCCGCTTCCTTCCTGTCGTCTCAAAAACCCTTTGCAGCACGGCCCGGCACTGGATGTCCTCCCGTTCGTCCAGCAGATCGAGCATCCTGCCTGTCCTCCAGTGATTCACTCCAAAGCGAATGAGCTTTACCAGCGCGACGGCAAGCCATACCAGAAACAGAATTTCCAAAATAGACAGCTCATATTGTCCTATGGAATATTTGTCAAACCATAACAGGTCATATAAATTCGAAAACATCCCCCTGACCGAGATTCCATATGTAAATGAAAAATCAATCGGCAAAATAATCCATACAATGCAAAACAAATACAGCAGCACGATACCATAGATGCCATATCCCTGTATCCATCCGCTCCTCTTTCTTATCCAATATAACAGCCCCGTCAGCAGTCCGCTGCAGATCGTCGCCATCATAATTGACGATAAGGTTATTCTGATGTTCATAGGCTTCTCCGCCTCTCCTCTTCTGTACTTTATCAGTATCCTCCTTTCTTCCAAAAAATGCAATATGCATTTTGCATCATACAATTACAAAAAATTTCAGGGACAGGAGCGGCTCAAATGAGCCGCTCCTGTCTCTGTGCCAACGCTGTCCGGTTCCTGCCGTCCATCCAGCCGCAAGGATCACATTGCCGCGGGATCGTAGGTGTTCCAGCTGTTTACATAAGAATATCCTTTGTTCTTTTTATACCATGCCTTATAGGTATCGGCATATGCCTCCGGTACATATATATTGCAGAAAACCGGAAGCCTTGCATAACCCTTCGCCGACTTCGGCTTAATTACCTCGGGCGGTACTGCGCCTGTAAAATATACGTTTTTGGCCTGTGTCACTCTGCTAAAGCCCGGTACCGTTACCTTCTTTAGGCTTTCCGGAAACACAACCTTTTCCAGCTTCTCTACCTCCGCGGTATCGCAATTGACCACGCTGTAATCCGGCGTCAGATTTTCAATCTGCTCGGAGAGATATAATATGCCGTTGTCATCCGGAATCGCAACCGAAAGGCTTTTGTCCTTCTTGTTGTAAATACACTGTCCATCCCTTGCATATACGGGATTTTCCTGTGCAATCGTCACGTCCTTGATATTGATATTCTCTACCAGGCCCGTTTTACAGAAAGCCATTCTCTCAATCTTGGTAACGGACGACGGAATATGCACGGTCGGGGACGTCGCATTATTAAATGCAAATGCTTCAATCGCCTTCGTTCCGGCCGGAATTTCCAGAGCCTTCCCGGTAGGCATCGCATATACCAGCGTTTTATCCTTCTTCCGGATCAGGCAGTCGCCCTTTACCCGGTAGTTCTTATTCTTTGCCGCGATTTTCAGCGTTTTTAATTTCGGGCAGTCCTTTAAGGCTGTGTTATTAAATTTCTTCAGGCTGTCCGGAAGAATGACCTTTTTGAGGCTGCTGCAGCCGTAGAAGGCATATGCGCCGATCTCCTCGCCCCTTTTCGGTAATCGGATCGTCTTAACCAAAACCAAGCCGCTGAACGCGCAGGGATCTATCACCTGAACCGTAT
>CANDKL010000088.1 GCA_947385255.1 uncultured Roseburia sp.
CACAGTAGAGAACACTCTTTCCCTACACGACGCTCTTCCGATCTGGAGAGATTATCCGTTCGGATGAGAGCCGCAGGTATGTGGTTCCGAGCGCACCCGGGAAAAGGAACGACCGGGATATCAAGGTAACCGATATGCTGTACAGCTGCTATGCGGCGGCAGAGGCCGGGGAGGAGTTTAAGCCGCAGCTGCGGAAAATCAAAGATCGGTTTGACGCCATCATCAACGGACTGCATTTAAAGACCTCTCTGGAGAAGGAGTTTGACACGATTGCAGAGAATTTTAAAAATAAAGCCGGCACGGAATATGCGGCCTCCCGCGGGGAATATTTAAACGGGATTATTATGGCGGACTATCTGGGCTATACGTTTATCGACGCGGCGGAGGTTATATTTTTTAACGACAAAGGGGAATTTGACGCGGAGCGTACGGATAAAATATTGTCGGCCCGCCTAAAGAAATGCGAGCGTGCCGTCATTCCCGGTTTTTACGGGGCAAAAAAGGACGGTACGGTACATACGTTTTCCCGCGGCGGTTCGGATATTACCGGATCGATTGTCGCGAAGGCGGCAGGGGCAGATCTCTATGAGAACTGGACGGATGTATCGGGCTTTCTGGTTGCGGATCCCAGGATTATCGAGAATCCTAGGGTCATTCAGGTGATTACGTACCGCGAGCTGCGTGAGCTTTCGTATATGGGAGCGACGGTACTGCATGAGGACGCCGTATTTCCGGTGCGCAAGGCCGGGATTCCGATCAATATCCGCAATACCAATCAGCCGGAGGATAAGGGTACGTTAATCGTGGAAAATACCTGCCATCATTCCAAATATACGATTACCGGAATTGCCGGCAAAAAGGGATTTGTGGCGGTAAACATAGACAAGGACATGATGAATTCCGAGGTGGGCTTCGGCAGGAAGGTGTTGTCAGCGTTTGAGCAGAGCGGGATTTCATTTGAGCATATGCCGTCCGGCATTGATACGATGACGGTATTTGTACACCAGGAGGAATTTGAGGGGAAAGAGCAGCAGGTATTGTCTGCCATCAACCGTCTGGCGAAGCCGGATACGGTGGATTTGGAGGCCGATCTGGCATTGATTGCCGTTGTAGGACGGGGAATGCGTTCTACGCGCGGTACGGCGGGCCGGATTTTCTCTGCGCTGTCCCATGCAAATGTCAATGTTAAAATGATTGATCAGGGTTCCAGTGAGCTGAATATCATTATTGGTGTGACAAATGATGATTTTGAGACCGCCATTAAGGCCATTTACGATATTTTTGTAACGACGCAGCTGTAAACGGTGATGGAAAAAGGAGAAGACGGGGGTTTTAGATTGTATGAAATTATTGATTAAAAACGGCAGGGTAATCGATCCTGCATCGAAGCTGGATGCAGAATCCGATCTTCTGGTAGAAGACGGCAAAATTGCAAAGGTAAATGGAAAAATCATGGAGAAAGCGGATCGGGTGATTGACGCAAAGGGATGCTTTGTCATGCCGGGCTTTATTGATTTGCATGTACATTTACGGGATCCGGGCTTTGAAGAGAAGGAAACGGTTGTGACAGGCGCAAAGGCGGCGGCAAAGGGAGGCTTTACGACCATTCTTGCGATGCCGAATACAAGGCCAGCCGCAGACAATGCGGACGTGGTCAACTATGTACACCAGAAGGCAAGAAATTTAGCGCCTGTCAATGTGCTGCAGATTGGGGCGATTACAAAAGGGCAGGAGGGCAAAAGGCTTTCGGATATTCACCGGATGGTGCAGGCCGGAATTCCGGCGATTTCCGAGGACGGGCAGTCCGTCATGAACGCAGAGCTGTATTACCGTGCCATGCGGGCGGCAAAGGAAGAGGGGATACCGGTATTTGCACACTGCGAGGACAAAAACCTGATGCACGGCGGCGTCATCAATGCAGGCAGACGGGCAGACGAGCTGGGACTGCCCGGTATTTTAAATGAAGTAGAGGATATTGTGGCGGCAAGGGATATTGTGCTTGCGGCAAGTACAGGCGTGCATCTGCATCTCTGCCACTGCTCCACCAGAAGGAGTGTGTGGATGGTAAAGCAGGCCAAGGAAAACGGCCTTTTCGTAACGGCAGAAGCCTGTCCGCACCATTTTACACTGTCCGAGGAGGACGTTGACGCCGGGAATGCAAATTATAAGATGAACCCGCCGCTGCGTTCTGTGGAGGACAGGGAGGCGATCCGCGAGGGGTTAAAGGAGGGCGTCATCGACGTCATTGCTACCGATCATGCGCCGCATACAGCCGTAGAAAAGGGCCAGTCTATGAAGCGGGCGCCGTTTGGCATCGTAGGACTGGAAACGGCGGCAGCCATTACGTATTCGGAGCTGGTACTAAAGGACTATCTGACGCCGATGCAGATGGCGGAGAAATTAAGCTACAACCCGGCGAAGGTCATCGGTCTGGAAAAGGGCACGCTGCAGGAGGGCAGTATCGCCGATATCGTGATTTTTGATCCGAATCAAAACTACACCATTCAGGCGAAGGAATTTGCGGGAAAGGCGAAGAATACGCCGTTTGACAACCGCAAGGTAACGGGAAAGGTCATCATGACGATTGTTTCCGGCGAAATCGTATATAGTGAAGAATAAACGGCATGCCGGAAGAGAGGATAAAAACAGTATGATTCAGAAATTAACAGAGAAAATCAAAAAGACCCATGCACCGATCTGCGTGGGCTTAGACCCAATGCTTGGCTACATTCCGGAGCATATAAAAAGGGCGGCTTATGCGGAATACGGGGAGACCTTAGAGGGCGCCGCCGAGGCAGTCTGGCAGTATAACAGGGCGATTGTGGATGCCGTGTATGATTTGATTCCGTCGGTCAAGCCGCAGATTGCCATGTATGAGCAGTTTGGAATCCCCGGGCTTATGGTATTTAAGCGGACGGTGGATTACTGCCACAAAAAGGGCTTGCTGGTCATCGGCGACGTGAAGCGCGGGGATATCGGATCGACCTCGGCGGCCTATGCGGCGGGGCATCTGGGCAGAGTAACCGTCGGCACGAAGGAATACGCCGTCTTTGACGAGGATTTTGCAACGGTAAACCCCTATCTTGGGACGGACGGTGTGAAGCCGTTTATAGACGTCTGCAGGCAGGAAAAGAAAGGGATTTTCGTCCTGGTGAAGACCTCAAATCCATCCAGCGGGGAGTTTCAGGATCGCGTGACGGACGGCAGGCCGCTTTATGAGTGGGTCGGCGAGAAGGTGAAAGAATGGGGCGAGAGCCATATGGGGGATACCTATAGCTATGTAGGCGCTGTTGTGGGAGCGACCTATCCCCAAATGGGGAAGGTTTTGCGTAAGATTATGCCAAAGAGCTTTATTCTGGTGCCGGGGTATGGGGCACAGGGAGGAAAAGGAGCGGATTTGGTGCATTTCTTTGATGAGGACGGACTGGGAGCGATTGTGAATTCCTCACGCGGGATTATTGCGGCCTATAAGCAGGAGAAATATGAACGGTTCGGCGAAGCGCATTTTGCGGATGCTGCAAGGGCTGCAGTGGAGGATATGATTACGGATATTGACGGTGCGTTAAAGGCGGCGAACTAAAACCGGGGAAGCGATTGCAGGAGGTATTATGTCGGAGAAAAGAAGAGAGCGGGCAGAGGTGCTTTACAATAAAGAGATTGCTGCCAGAATCTACAGTATGTGGGTGCGCACGGAGGAGATTGCGCGCCTTGCGGCGCCGGGGCAGTTTGTATCCCTGTATTGCGCCAACGCAAGCAGGCTTTTGCCGCGGCCGATCAGTATTTGTGAAATCGATGCGAAGGAGCGGAGGCTTCGTTTGGTTTACCGGATTGCGGGAAAAGGGACAGAGGAGTTTTCTAAGCTTTTACCGGGAGAGAGTCTGGAAATCGCCGGCCCGCTTGGAAACGGGTTTCCAAAGAAAGCGGGCGCCTCGTTTTTGATTGGCGGAGGGATTGGGATTCCTCCGATGTTAGAGCTGGCAAAGCAATTGGAGGGGGAGCGTCAGATCGTTTTGGGATTTCGGGACGAGACGTTCCTTACGGAGGATTTTTTGGCGTATGGCCCGGTTTCGATTGCTACGGAGGATGGCAGTGCCGGCATAAAAGGAAATGTGCTGGACGCTATCGGCGGGTATGGGCTTAGGGCAGAGCGGATTTATGCCTGCGGGCCCTTACCGATGCTGCGGGCTTTAAAGGCATATGCGGCGGAAAACGGGATGGAATGCTATGTGTCGCTGGAGGAGCGTATGGCATGCGGGATAGGCGCGTGCTTAGGCTGCGTCTGCCACGCAAAGGAGACGGACGGACATACGAATGTGAAGAACAAACGGATTTGCAAGGAGGGTCCGGTATTTGAAGCGGGGGAGGTGGAATTTTAATGAACCTTACAGTAAATATTGCAGGAGTTTCCTTAAAGAATCCGGTGATGACGGCGTCCGGAACCTTTGGCTCGGGCGAGGAGTTTTCGGAATTTGTGGATTTGAACCGGCTTGGCGCCGTTGTGACGAAGGGCGTTGCCAATGTTCCCTGGGAGGGGAATCCGACGCCGCGGGTAGCGGAGGTGTACGGGGGAATGCTAAACGCCATTGGCCTGCAGAACCCCGGGATAGAGGTGTTTGTGAAGCGGGATATTCCGTTTCTAAAGCAGTTTGATACGAGGATTGTGGTCAATGTCTGCGGGAAGAGCGTGGAAGATTACTGCGAGGTAGCAGAGCGGCTTTCCGAAGAGCCGGTGGATCTTCTGGAAATGAATATTTCCTGTCCGAATGTGAAGGAGGGCGGAATTGCGTTTGGACAGAGCGCAAAGAGTGTGGAACGCATTACAAAGGAGGTCAAAAGGTATGCCGTGCAGCCTGTGATTATGAAGCTGAGCCCGAATGTTACGGATATTGCGGAAATGGCAAGGGCGGCGGAGGCCGGCGGCGCGGATGCGGTTTCACTGATTAATACACTGACCGGAATGAAGATTGATATTAAAAAGAGGACCTTTGCGCTTGCGAATAAGACCGGGGGGCTTTCCGGGCCGGCGGTGCATCCGGTAGCGGTGCGAATGGTGTATGAGGCGGCGCATGCGGTGAAAGTTCCGGTGATTGGCATGGGCGGCATTATGGACGCGGAGGGTGCGATTGAGATGATGCTTGCAGGGGCCTCGGCTGTGTCGGTCGGGACGGCGAATTTTCGGAATTTTGGAATTACAGAAGAGATTGTGGAGGGAATACGCACGTATTTGTTTGAGCAGGGAATTTCGGATGTGAAGGAGCTGATTGGAGCGGTGCGGTAAACTATGGACGAGTGGAAGAAAAAATTTGAAAAAAGCACGTTAGAAAGAGGCAAAGCATCCTATTTGAACCAGAGGGTTGTGGATGTAAAGGAAATAAAGGGCGGCTATAAGGCGGCAGTGCTGGGCAGGCAGCGGTTTGAGGTGACAGTAAAGACGGACGGCGGAATATTAGGCCGTATGAGTTGTATCTGTCCGGTGGCAAGAGGCGGCGGCAAATGCGAGCATATGGCCGCTGTTTTGTATGCAGTTGAAACGAAGGAACAGGCAAAAAGGGAAGCCGTGGACGAGGCGCTTCTGATGGAACAGAAACGGCAGTTGGATCTGCAGATCCGTCGGGGGGAGGAGCGGCTTTTGGAAGAAAAGCGGCAAAAAAAGCAGAAACGGATGAAAAAAGAAGCCGGGGAGGCCCGGCGAAGAGAAGAGGAAAAGGCAGCCGAAGAGAAACGCCGTAAAGAGGCGGAGGAAGTCGCAGAAGAGAAACGCCGTAAGGAGGCGGAGAAAGCCGCAGAGGGAGCCCGCCAGAAAGAGGCCGAGCGTGCCGCAGAGGAGGCCCGCCAGGAAAAAGAACGGGAGGAACGCCGGCTGGCAAGAAAGAAGCGGAAGGAAGAAAAAGAACGCAAAAAGGAGGAGCAGAAGCGTATTGCGGAGGAAGCCCGCCGTAAAGAAAGCGAACGGCTCTTAGCGGAGGAAGCCCGCCGCAAAGAAATCCGGGAGCAGAAGGCGGCAGACGCAAAGCGCAGGGCCGAAAAACGCCAGAGGGAGCAGGAGGAAGCGGAACGGAGAGCTAAGGAACAGCAGAGAGAGCAGGAGGAAGCCAGGCGGAGACGTCAGGCAAAAGCCCGTACAGAGGAGGGAAGCATGCACGGATCGAAGCATTTGCAGGAGTTTGAACGGAGAAAATCGGAGTTTACATCGCTGGGCAATCCCTGGGAAGAGGATACGGAGGCAGGGGACGCACAGGATGCCGAGGGGATTCAAAAGCTGGAACAGTACAGCTATTTCAACGGAACCCAGATCCGAAATTCCATGGAAATCGCGAAAAGAACCTATACCGAGGGGCAGAAGCTGATTGCACAGGGCAGGCTTCGCTTAAAGCAGGTAGTATCCGGTTACGAGCAGTACAGCAAGGAGATTATGGGACAAATTGACGCTGTGGGAAGTACGGATCGGGAGGAATTCCAGGTGCGTATTTTGTTTACCCAAACGGAAGTGACGCATGCAGAGTGCAGATGCCCGAAGTGCCGCCGGGATTATTATGCGTGGTACTCGAAAAAGACAAGCTGTGCATACAAGGCGGGCGCCCTGCAGCTCTTAGAGGACTTTTTGAATACGCATAATGTGGGGGACGCTACGGATGAATCCGGACAAATGCTGCTGGAAGCTTTTCAGAAAAAGCACTCCAATCGGGTGATTGCGGACGCTGTAGCAAAGGAAGAGAGCTTAAGGCTCATGCCGCGCCTCACAAAAAAAGGAGGCAAGCTGACCGTTTCGTTCAAGGTCGGGGAAAAGAAGCTGTTTGTCGTCAAAAAGCTGGATGAATTCTGTGAAAATGTCCGCTCCTCTGCAACGGAAACTTACGGAACGAGCACGCAGATTAACCACAGCCTGAGCAATTTTACAGAGCAGGGAAAGGGCTGGATCCGTTTTATCAACCAGATTGTGCGGGAGGAGGAAGAATTTCAGCAGAGGCTTTTAGAATCGCGCAGCTATTATTCCTATAAGAAATCCGGTGTCGGCGGAGAGCTGAATCTGTTTGGATGGAGGCTGGATGAGTTTTATGCGCAGCTGGGTACGGACGAGGTAGAATATGAGGATAAGGACAGCTGGGAAAAAAAGAAGGAAACTCTGTCCTGTGCAAAGCGAAATCCAAAGGTAGCAATGTACATATCCGAAGAGGATTCAGCGGACGGGGTCTTCCATGGAATCAAGGTTGAGGGCAGTCTGCCGGATCTGTATCTGGGAACCGATACGGCCTATTATATCGGAAACGGGCATATCAATCAGGTAGAAAAGGATTTTCTGGATATCATAGAGCCGCTTTCGGAGCTTGCCGGGCAGGATCGGTTTTCGTTTCATGTGGGCAGGAACCACATGTCGGAGTTTTATTATCAGATTCTGCCAAAGCTGCAGGACGTAGTGGATATCAGGGAAACAAATCCGGAGAAGTTCAGAAGCTACCTGCCGCCGGAGGTGCATTTTATTTTTTATCTGGATGCGGAAGAGCAGAATGTGACCTGCAGGGCGTTTGCGTGCTACGGGAACAAAGAATTTTCCGCGTTAGATGTGATGCGGCAAACCTCCCGGGGCAGCAGCATCGAACCGTTCCGCGATGCGTCTGCAGAGGAGGAGGCGCTGTTTCACGCCATGCAGCTTTTTCCGGAGATTGACTGGAAAAAAGAGGAGTTAAGCTGCGGCGGGGATGAGGATCTGGTTTTTGCAGTCATGCAGTACGGGACCGACCGTCTGCTGGAGCTGGGCGAGGTGCGCTGCACAAAGCGGTTTTTGGGCTTCCACAGTATCCGTTCGGTGAAGGTATCCGTGGGCGTATCGGTTTCGTCCGGCCTTCTGGAATTGGATATTACAACGGAGGACGTGCCGCGGGACGAGCTTTTGGATATTTTAAACGGCTACCGTACGAAGAAAAAATACTACCGCTTAAAGGACGGCTCCTTTGTCAATTTAGAGGATTCCTCTCTGGAAATGCTCATGGAGCTGATGGAAACGGCTCATGTGAAGCCAAAGGAATTTGTGAAGGGAAAAATGCACCTGCCCATGTACCGCACCCTGTATCTGGATAAGATGCTGGAGGAGAATGAGAGCGTCTACAGCAGCCGCGACAGCCATTTCAGAGATGTGGTAAAGGGGTTTAAAACGGTAAAGGATGCGGATTTCGAAGAGCCGGAAAGCCTTTCTCGGATTATGCGAAAATATCAGAAAAACGGTTATAAATGGCTGCGTACGTTAGAAGCCTGGCAGTTTGGCGGGATCCTGGCAGACGATATGGGCCTTGGAAAAACCCTGCAGGTCATTGCCGTGCTTTTGGCTGCAAAGCAGGAGGGCAAAAGCGAAACCTCTCTTGTCGTAGCACCTGCTTCCCTGCTGTTTAACTGGGGCGAGGAGTTTGAACGCTTTGCGCCCGGGCTTTGCATTTCTCTGATCACCGGCTCACAGGAGGAGCGGCGGAAAAAAATTGAGGACTACCGGGAGGCGGATGTACTGGTTACATCCTATGATCTTTTAAAGCGCGATATTGTCCACTATGAGGACAAGGAGTTTACCTATGAAATTATTGATGAAGCACAGTATATTAAGAACCATACGACGGCTGCCGCCAAGGCGGTAAAAATTATAAAAAGCAAGTTCCGCTATGCGCTGACCGGAACGCCGATTGAGAACCGCTTAAGCGAGCTGTGGAGTATTTTTGATTATCTGATGCCAGGATTTTTGTATGGCTATGACGTATTCAAAAAGGAAATGGAATCCCCGATTGTAAAAAACGGCGACGAAAGGGCGATGGCGCGCCTGCAGAAGATGGTAAGCCCGTTTATTCTGCGCCGTTTAAAGGAGGATGTACTAAAGGATCTGCCGGAGAAGCTGGAGGAATGCCGCTACGTGCGGTTCGGGGCTGCGCAGCAGAAGCTTTACGACGCACAGGTGCTGCATATGCGGGAGGAAATTGCGCGCCAGAACCCGGATGAATTCAATAAGAATAAGGTGCGGATTTTAGCGGAGCTGATGCGGCTGCGCCAGATTTGCTGCGACCCGTCGCTTTGCTTTGAAAATTACCGGGGTGAGGCGGCAAAGGTCGAGGCCTGCCTGCAGCTGATGCTAAGCGCCATCGACGGCGGCCACAGGATGCTGGTGTTCTCACAGTTTACCTCTATGCTCGAAATTTTACAGCAAAAGCTGGACGCGGAGGGAATCGGCTATTATACGATTACGGGCAGTACGCCTAAGAAAAAGCGCTTAGAGCTGGTGAAGGAATTTAATGAGGGAGATGTGAAGGTCTTTCTGATTTCCTTAAAGGCAGGGGGTGTCGGATTAAACCTGACCGGAGCGGATGTAGTCATCCATTACGATCCCTGGTGGAATCAGGCGGTGCAGAACCAGGCGACCGATCGTGCGCACCGCATCGGTCAGACTAAAAAAGTGACGGTATATAAGCTGATTGCCAGGCATACGATAGAAGAAAAGATACAAAAGCTTCAGGAGACGAAACGGGATCTGGCCGATCAGATTATGGGCAAGGAGGCCGGGCAGCTCGGCAGCTTAAGCCGGGATGAGCTGATGGAGCTTTTAGAAATCGGATAAATGGAAATTTGTACAAACAGGAAACGGGTATTTTGTAAAATACGTCAATGGAAAATCTGGAAATCTAATGATATAATGGAAAAATAGACAAAAAATGTACTATTTTGTGCAAAGGATAGCAAAAGTAAATCGGACAGGAAAGGAGGGGCGGAACCAGAGCAGATGCTTTTGCTTATTTTTGCGAAGTCATTCCGGTTTGACAGCAATTCGTTTTTTGCCGGAACGAAACGAGAGAATACTAATTAAAGGAGATAGTGAATGATGAAATGGAGAAAGATTGTATCCGGTGTACTTGCATTTACTATGATTGCAGGCTCAGTCGTAAATGCAGCACCGATCTCAGCGAATGCCGCTGAAAGTGAACCGGCTTCCAATACGGCCGCCGATTATCAGGATCCGTGGACAAGCACTTCTATTCCGCAGATGGATTCCAAGCAAAGCGATAATGTGGATGCTTTAAAGTTTACACATAAGGAATGGACAGGGGAGACCTATGAGGACGTAGACGGGACATCCGTAAAGGCAGCAGAGGTTTATGATATAAACCGCGAGGAAGCAAGCATGTTTGCCAGCACGAGCGTTGTTTACGATACGGTGGAAAAGGCAATCGACGGCGCAAAGAACTATAATAAGGCAGCGTCAAAATACGTACAGTTTTTAACCGGCGCAGATCAGAAGGACTGGTCTTTGGTAGTCCTTCAGAATCAGGATCTGGCGCAGGGAGATACCTACAGGGATTTCTATAAGGCAGATTATGACATGGCGTCTGCGGCAGAC
>CANDKL010000089.1 GCA_947385255.1 uncultured Roseburia sp.
CAGAATAAGCGCCTTCTGGTTATGAGTGAAGTCGAATTTGACGCTATGGGGGCGGAGCATGTGATCCGCGGATATGGCGATCTGTATGTTCTGGATTATGCCACAGAGGAGGAAACGAAGGAGGCGTACCGAAAGCTTAAGAAGCTTCCCGGACTGACGGCAGAGGCGGATTATACGTATGCTCCGGCGGCTGCGGTAAAGGAAACGGCTGCGGCACAGGAAACGGCAGAGGAAAAGAAAACAGCGGCAGAAGAAGGAGCGGCAGGAAAAGCAGATACTGCGCCGGAGGAAACCGCAGCGGGCAGACAGGAGAAAAAGGGCGGAAGCATCTGTGCCGCAGTACTGGATACCGGATATGATATCCGCACATATGGGACAGGACGGATCACGGGCGGCACAGACATAACAGGCGCCGGAACGGTTCAAGACGCAAACGGGCACGGTACGGCTATGGGCAATCTTATTTTGGATCATACGCCGGACAATATCACGGTAATGCCGGTAAAGGTTGCGGACGACAGCGGACGCACCTCTGCATTAAAGCTCTATATGGGGATCTGCTATGCAGTGGAAAACGGCGCGGATATCATTCTGATCAGTATGAGCGCCTATCAGGCGAAAAATCCGGAAACCGTGGGTGCAGCGATACAAAAGGCGTATGACGCAGGCGTTTTAACCGTCGTATCTGCGGGAAATGAGGGGCAGGAGGTTTCCGAATATTCCCCTGCAAACGTAGAGAAAGCCATTACGGTGTCTGCTGTCAATGCGGACGGGGCCGTTATGGGCTATTCGAATTATGGCGCCGGCGTAGATTATTGCTCCTATGGCAGGGTGAAGGTATCCGCGCTTGGCAGGGAAGCGACGGAATACAGCGGGACGTCTGTGGCGGCGGCAATTGCAGCCGCAGTCATCAGTGCAAATAAGGCCTTGGAGGAGGATGCTTCCTGTGAAGCCCTGATTCGGCGGTTGGACGGTTTGGCTAAAGATTTGGGGGAGCCTGGCCGGGATACCTTCTATGGAAAGGGCCTGTTGTCCGCAGAGGGCATCGATCCTCTGGAGGAGGAGAACGAGGCGTCGGATTTGCCGGAGCTTCTGACCTGCGACTGGGAGCATATTTCGGATGAAAGGCTCAATGCGCTGATTGGAGAGTCCGACGAGCTTGTGATCCGGCGTTTTTTGGATCGAAGAGACGAAAAGGAGCGTGAGGAGATAGGCAGGCGGGCGCCGGTTCTTAAGAGTGCTCATGTGGAAATTGTATGCGGCACTGACGGCCGGGAGCAGTACCGGAATGTGGAGCCGCTGTACCAGTATTTATACAGTGAAAGGTTCGATGAGTATTATATTCAGAAAAAAATTAGCGGAACCTATTATATGTATATCCAGAATGCATCGGCAAAGGTGTATTTGACGACGAATCTGGATGAGGAAAAATGTACGCTGCACGTAAAGTTTTCGGGCACCTCGACCAACCCGGCGGACAATCCGACGATTACCGTTTCCGGTACCGGCGCGGGGGCATATGATCTGTCAGATATGAAAATAGACGGCGTAAAAACCTTTACGGATGACAACGGAAATGTGAATACGATAGGGCAGGTGGGTGTAACGGGAATCCGCCTTTTGAAGCCCGCTCACAGCTGCGTTACAGGACAGCAGAAATCGGAAAAGCTCAAAAAGAACCATGGCAGTGATTTGTGGTCCGGCGGCTTTACCGGGTTTGGGAGCAACGTCTGTGCAGACACGGCCAGCAAGGGTTGTAAGCTGATGGTAGGCGTCGGGGATCTGGAGCTGAAGAAGGAAAATAAGGTGCAGTCTTACTGCATGAATGTATCCCGTTACGGACATTCCGGCTGGAGTGCATGGTCGGACTGGTCGGTGGTGCAGAATGCATTTTGCTATCAGCCCGGCTCCAGGCAACACACGCATACCAGAAGCTGCAGCAACTGCAAGGAAATCGTGGACACGGAAACAAAGGCAGAGGCGATTTTGCAGCTGTCGCATGATTTTTCCGGCGCCGTGTGGAATTATGCGGAAAATAACCAGGTTGCAAATGGGGAACGCTGGCTGCAGTGCGGTTATTTATGCGGGAATATGCCCGGAAGCAGCGGATACGACGTCAACGGGGAATATTGGAAAAAGGATTTTCAGTATTTGCAGAGGATTTATTTCCGCTATATGGAAACAAACGGACAGTATCCTGCCTATACGGCCATTGCTGACGGGTATTATCCGACCGGTACGCAGATGCCCGCTATTGGGCATACGGGATCTGAGAATTCAGAATTTGCAGATACGCCGGGCATTGGCGGATATGCGGTGGCAAATCAGGCAAATGTAATGTATCTGGACATTCCGCGCAAGCAGTACCGTGTGGGATACGACGGAAACGGCGCAGATTCCGGAACCGTTTCGGCGCAGAGCGTTTACTGTGGGCAGATTTTTGATCTGCAGAAAAACGGCTTTGTGCGTACCGGTTATCGGTTCCTTGGATGGAGCGAGGAGCCGGACGGAGCCGTAATCGAATCGAAGGGCAAAAAAAATCTGTCCTTTACAGATGGGGACGAGGTGGTTTTATATGCGAAATGGGAACGGGTTCCGATTCACATTGCACTCGACAACATGGGCGCGAACCGGGGCAGAGGAACCTATAATGTTTACGAATGCTATGCAGAGGGCTATTACAGGGATCGGTTTCTGACAGGCAAATTCCATGAAAACCGTATCCGGATTCCGCTGAAGGACAAAGAGGATTCCTCCATTGCAGGAGGAAAGCGCAAACAGCAGTTTCTGGGCTATTATACCGAAAAAAACGGCAAAGGCCTTCAGGTCATACGAAAGGACGGAAAAATACTTGCCGATATTGGCGGCGCAGGTAAATACCGGTTTTTTACAGAGGACAGCACCATATATGCAGACTGGAGGGATATGTATGCCGTTCAGTTTGATGCGAATCTGCCGCAAAAGGATATGGAGCTTTTAAAAACAGGGGAGCGCGGCGAGAGGTACGATACGCCTGTAACCTGTCCGTATACCCGCTGGATGGAGGAAGGAGAGCGCGCGACGGTGAGCTTCGGCGCGGCCGTGATTGAAAATGAGGATTATGCGGGCTTTTATCGCTTCTTAGGCTGGAGCTTAAAGCCGCAGATTGACAGCAGAGATGAAATTGTGCTAAGCCTGAACAAGCCGGCTTATACCTTTACCGCATCGCAGGATCTGACGCTGTATGCACAGTGGGATACCAGCTTTCTGGTTGCTTATATGGGAAATGAACAGTCAAAGGGAATTGATTATACAGAACCGGCAGGTTCCTCGGCAGAGGACTTTGTATTTGCCGAAAACGGGGAAGCTGCGGCAGAGCATTGTTTTGCAAAAGCAACGAAAAAGCCGGCGCCAAATAGGACCAGCGGACTGATGGAGAATGCGGACGGGACGCCCTGTATGGAGGAGGTTGCTTTTAGCTTTCAGGGATGGAGCATGGCCAATAAAAAGGCCCAGCAGAACCGGAGGGAGGTATACCTCGCACAGCAGGGAGGCGTCCCGGGCTTAGACATCCTTTTAAAAGCAAAGGAGGCGGGAAGCCTTACCTATGGGGAGCTGCCGTATCGGTTCGGCGCCTGCAATGTGCCTGCGGTGCATCCAAATGTTCCTTTGGGCAATTATACACCGGTAGTAGCCGTATATGCTATCTGGGATCAGTATCCGCAGATTCAGGCAGCCGATTTGTATGTGCCGCTGGCCGACGCCAGGGACGGCGTCCTGACAGAGGAATACCTGCTTTCCTGTGCGAAGGCGACGGATGAGGAATTAAAATCCGGTGCAAACCCGGAGGGCGTCTTAAAGCATGGAGCGGATGCATCCAATCAGACCTCGTTTACGGTTTTGGATTATCAGGCAGAGGATTTTACCGGGGCGGAAGCGGAGATGAGCCTGACCGTTACGTACCGGGCAGAGGACAAGGTGGGAAATGTTACAACGAAAAGAGTACAGGTATATCTGGTAGATACGGCCGCAAAGGGGTGCGATACAGGAACGGTGCGCTTTATTTCGGAACGGTACCTGGATACGCTTGCAGAGGATTCCGTCTGGCGGAGCGGCGCCTATGCAGATACGCTGGCCCGTGTATTGGGCAACAGGAAAACGGGAGAGGAATATACGGCGGTTACGCCCATACAGCGCGCATTTGGCATACCGTCCGTATTGAAGCCGGGAAGCGGCACATGGGATCACGTACAGGAGGTGTGGGAGTTTTCGCACGATGAGGTGCTGGAAATCCAGGATTATGTAAAAACCGTCGGCGTAGGCGGCGACCCGTCCGGATTCTTAGAGAAGTTTTCCGGCTGCAGAATACAGTAAAATGTTATAGGAGCGGACGAAACGGCGTCCCGGAGGCAAGCTGCCTCCGGGACGCCGTTTTTACTGCTCAGCCGCTTAATTTGCCGGCGGAAGCTTCATATAAATTTTCTCAATACGGTTCTTGTGCATCTTATAGACCTGCAGCAGAATATCCTCATCTGTAATCACAATCTCATTTTTCTCCGGCACATGGTCCAGAAGGCCGATTAAATAGCCGCCTACCGTATCGTAATCCTCGGAGCGGAAGGGCAAATCCAGCTCGTCGCACAGATCCTCTAAATTCATAGATCCCTGGATGTAATATTCGCGGTCATTGATTTTTACAAGCGGATCCTCCTCGTCCGCATCGTATTCATCGCGGATTTCCCCGACAATCTCCTCCAGCAGATCCTCCAGAGTGATCATACCGGCGGTGACGCCGTATTCGTCCAGCACAATGGCAAAATTAATCGAATTCTTCTGCATTTCAAAGAAGAGCTCAGAGGTGTTCTTGTGCTCATAGGTAAAATAGGGCTCCCGCATCAGGCTCTGCACCTGAAAGCCGGCTTTATTTTCGCAAAGAAGCAGATCCTTGATATTCAGAATTCCGATGACATTGTCGGTTGTATCCTCGTAAACCGGAAGGCGGGTGAATTTATCCTCGCGGAAAATGGCGATGATTTCCTCATAGGTGCTGTCCGCCCTGGCAAAGGTCATGTCAATCCTGGGAATCATGATTTCCTTGGCCTGCGAATCGCCGAAGTCAAACATATTGTTGATCATTTTATGCTCCGCATTTTCCAAAACGCCGGTTTCGTGCCCGACATCCACAATCGTCTTAAACTCCTCCTCGGTCATGGCTGCCTGCTGTGCATGGGGATCCACCCGTAGCAGCTTTAAAAAAGCCATGGAGAGCTGGTTGATAATAAAAATGAGCGGGGTCAGAATCCACATCAGCGCATAAATCAAAGAGGAATACGCAAGGGAAATGCGGTCTGCATAAATCGTAGCAACCGTTTTCGGGGAGATTTCTCCGAAAATCAGGATGAAAAGCGTTAATATTCCGGTGGCGATGCCGGCCCCCATACTGCCGAAGAGTTGGATGGCGAGGGTTGTAGCGATGGAGGATGCGGACAGATTGACAATATTGTTTCCTATTAAAATAGCGCTGAGCATTTTGTGCATATTGTCTGTAATTGCAAGCACCCGCACAGCCCGCTTATTGCCGCCTTCAGCCAGCGTGCGCATACGGATGCGGTTGGCGGTTGTGAACGCTGTCTCCGCAGATGAGAAAAATGCGGATAACAGCAGTAAGAGAATTAAGATGATCAGCTGCATCGTCATTTTGGAGTTCAAAAAAATTACCTCTTCTTTCTGTCATTCATTTATTTTTCATATACTGCCATTAGGATTTATTTTACAGATTTTATCAGAGCCGTCAATATAAGATAGGAAATTTTTATACTTTTTTTACGGGGGTGAGTCAATAGTGACGCTTAAGTCCGCAAAAGCAATCGGGAGAACAGCTGTCAGATCTGTTACAAAAAAGGAATAATTAAATGCAATTTTAAGGGCACATCTTTTTTTTCGAAAAAAACTATGCTATAATCCTGTGAAGCAGGCTGAATTATGAAACCGGATAGAGCACGGGTACAGCCTGACGTTGCTGGCACTGGTAATAGAAGAAACAGCAGAAAAGACAGGGGAAACGCACATTGAGTTGACAAAACACAATGCAAGTTTTAAAATAAAAAGAGAATAATAGGGAAAAGTCCAAAAAAGGGAGATATGGTGTTTCCATATCGGCTCAAATGTGGTATGCTAGAAAAGACTTTCGCAACTATTTATAAGATCATTGGAGGTATAATATGGAATTAGCAGAAATTGTAAAAAAAAGATGCGGTAAGCCAATGAAAGAGTGTACCAATGAAGAATTGTACTTTGCGCTGCTCGAGATGACAAAGAAAATGGCCGGGGAGCGGGAAAGCACGAAGGGGAAAAGAAAGCTTTACTATATTTCCGCGGAATTTTTGATTGGGAAGCTGCTGTCGAACAATTTGATTAACCTGGGGATTTATGATGATGTGAAAAAGCTGCTCGAAGAAAACGGCAAGAGCTTAAGTGAGATTGAGGACATTGAGCCGGAGCCCTCCTTAGGGAACGGCGGCTTGGGGAGGCTCGCCGCCTGCTTTTTGGATTCGATTGCAACGCTTGGCTTAAACGGAGACGGTATCGGGCTGAATTACCATTACGGACTGTTCCGGCAGGTTTTTAAAAACCGGCTGCAGTGCGAGACGCCGAATCCCTGGATGGATAAGGAGAGCTGGCTTGAGAAAACGGATGTGGTCTATTCGATTCCGTTCGGCGGCTTTACCCTGCAGTCCAGGATGTATGATATCGCCGTAACGGGCTATGAAAACCGCACCACCCGGCTGCATCTGTTCGACGTGGAAACGGTAGAAGAGGGACTGGTCCGGGAGGGGATCGATTTTGACAAGGAGGATATCGCAAAGAACCTGACTTTGTTTTTGTATCCGGATGACAGTGACGACAAGGGCCGTCTGCTGCGCGTGTATCAGCAGTATTTTATGGTCAGCAGCGGCGCAAGGCTGATTCTCGACGAGGCGGCTGCCAGAGGATCCAATCTGCACGATCTTTACCGGTATGCGACTATCCAGATCAACGATACCCATCCGACCATGGTCATTCCGGAGCTAATACGCCTGTTGATGGAGCGCGGCATTCTGATGGAAGAAGCGATTGATATCGTATCCAAGACCTGTGCCTATACCAACCACACGATTCTGGCGGAGGCGCTGGAAAAGTGGCCGGTGCACTATCTGGAAAAAGCGGTGCCGCACCTGATGCCAATTATCTATGAGCTGAATAACCGCGTCGTAAAGAAATACCGCGACGAATCCGTATATATCATTGATTCGGAAAACAGAGTGCATATGGCGCATATTGATATCCACTACGGATACAGTGTCAACGGCGTCGCTTACCTGCATACGGAAATTTTAAAGAATTCCGAGCTGAACCATTTCTATCGGATTTATCCGGAGAAATTTAACAACAAGACAAACGGAATTACCTTCCGCCGCTGGCTGCTGCACTGCAATCCCAGGCTTTCCGCTCTGATTGAGGAGCTGATTGGGCCGGGCTTTAAGAAGGACGCCGCAGAGCTTGAGAAGCTTTCCGCTTATGTCAATGACGATGCCGTGTTAGATCGTATTCTCGGAGTCAAGGAGGCCTGCAAGGCGGAGCTTAAGGATTACTTAAAGCAGACGCAGGGGATTGAGCTGAATGAAAAGTCCATTTTCGATATTCAGATTAAGCGCCTGCACGAGTATAAGCGCCAGCAGATGAATGCGCTGTATGTGATTTCCAAGTATTTTGAAATCAAGGAGGGCAAAAAGCCGTCTGCACCGATTACGGTACTGTTTGGGGCAAAGGCAGCGCCGGCCTATATCATAGCAAAGGATATTATTCATTTAATCCTCTGCCTACAGCAGCTCATTGAAAACGATCCGGAGGTGTCTCCGTATCTAAAGGTCGTCATGGTAGAGAATTATAATGTAACCCTGGCGGAGAAGCTGATTCCGGCAGCAGATATCCACGAGCAGATCTCCCTGGCCTCCAAGGAAGCCAGCGGTACCAGCAATATGAAGTTTATGTTAAACGGCGCGGTCGCGCTTGGGACGATGGACGGCGCAAATGTGGAAATTGCAGATTTGGTCGGAGAGGACAATATTTATATCTTTGGAGAATCCAGCGACGAGGTGATCCGGCATTACGAAAAAGCGGACTATGTGTCTAAGGATTTCTACGAAGCGGATCCGAAGATCCGGCGCGCCGTTGATTTTATCGTAAGCCAGGAAATGCTTGCGATTGGCCGGAAGGAAAATCTGAACCGCCTTTACAACGAGCTTTTGAACAAGGACTGGTTTATGACACTTCTGGACTTTAAGGCCTACTGTGAGGAGAAGGAAAGGGCCTTAAAGGAATACGGAAACCGCAGGGCATGGGCGAAGAAGATGCTTATAAATATCAGCAAAGCAGGGTTCTTCTCCTCAGACCGCACAATTGCACAGTACAATGCCGAGGTATGGAAGCTGGACTGACAGAAATGCCAAATAAAAGGTAAAACTGGAAGGAATTGCGTATTGCATAATGAATCAGAACTTTGTAAAATGAGAGCATGCAATTTGGCATACTCACGAAAAACCCAAAAATACAAAAACTTAACACAATTCATATTTGACCTTTTTTGATATTTGGTGTAGAGTAAAAGGGATTAGATATTGTGTTATAAAATTTAAAAGGAGGAATGGGGACATGGAGAGGAAAACAATGCCCAGAATCGTGGCCTTGCTGCTTGCCGTTTTATTGACATGTACCAGCATCTTTGCGGTACCGATAGAAGCACAGGCAGCAACGAACCCCACAAAGATCACATTATCAGAAACGAAAAGGAGCTTGTGTATCGGCAAGAGCTTTACCTTAAAGGTAAAATCAGTTGCTCCTGCCGGCGCTTCTAAGAGCGTTACATACAAGTCCAGCAACAAGAAGGTGGCCACTGTAAATGCTTCCGGTAAGGTAACCGGTAAGTCCAACGGCAAGGCGACCATCACGGTAACATCCAAGTCCAACAAAAAGGTTAAGGCAAAATGCACGGTAACCGTAAGGAAGGGCGTGGAGAAGGTTCAGACAGCCTCTTCTCTGGTAATGCAGAAGGGCAGAAAGGTGAAGCTTCGGTATGACATTTACCCGAACAAGGGTGTCAACAAGAAGGTGACCTTTAAATCCAGCAACGCCAAGGTTGTAAAGGTATCCAAAAAGGGCAAGCTTACCGCTTTGAAGAAGGGGAAAGCAACCATTACCGTAGCATCCGCAGACGGCGGCGCGAAGAAGAAGGTAACCGTAACCGTTAAGAAGAAGATCACTCCGATCACTCAGGTGACATTAGACAAGAAGAGCCTTGCGCTGTTAAACGGGGCAAGCGACACGCTTCACGCAAGCGTAATACCGGAAAATGCAACCAAGAAAAAGGTTTATTACGTATCATCCGATACAAGCGTAGCAGTAGTCAATAACGCGGGACGCGTTGTTGCAAAGGGAGACGGTACGGCTAAGATTTATGCATATGCCTGCGACAATATGGCGAACAGGGCTGTCTGCACCGTAACCGTTACCTCACCGGCAACACCGCCGGCGCCGATCGAGCCGACGCTGGCAGTCACAGGCGTTACTCTGGATCGTACTGCATTAGAGTTAAATGTAAACGGCGCTCCGTATCAGCTGCTGGCTTCCATTGAGCCGTCCAATGCAGCAAACAGGAACGTAACATGGACAACCAGCGATGAGAAGATCGCAACGGTAGCAAACGGCCTGGTTACTCCGGTCGCAGTAGGTAAGGCTACCATTACCGTCACCACAGAGGACGGCGCTAAGACGGCTTCCTGTGAAGTGACTGTAAATCCGGCTCTTCCCGGTACGACAGCCGTTACGGGCGTAGCACTGAACAGTACGGCTGCGGAATTAGAAGTAAAGGGCGCGCCCTATCAGCTGGCAGCAACGGTAATGCCGTTGAACGCAGCGAATAAAGACGTAACCTGGAGCACCAGCAATGCATCCGTAGCAACCGTGGCAGACGGTTTGGTAACGCCGGTCACAGAAGGAACAGCGACCATTACCGTAACAACAGCAGACGGCGCTAAGACGGCAACCTGTGCCGTAACCGTACGCGCAGCCGCTACGATTCCTGTAACGAGCGTAAGGCTGAACGAGTCAGAGCTTACCTTAAGGGCAGACGACGCTCCATATCAGCTCAAAGCAGTTGTGGCTCCGTTGAATGCAAGCAACAGGGACATCACATGGAGCTCCACTAATCCGGCAGCAGCAACCGTAGCAGACG
>CANDKL010000090.1 GCA_947385255.1 uncultured Roseburia sp.
TGCCGCAAGGCATAGAGGTATCCTTTAGGATTTCCTTGATATTGCCGCAAGGCATGGAGGTATCCTTTAGGAATTCCTTAAGGTTTCCTTAAATGGCATGACATTTTGAAAATCTCTGTTATAATCGTTTTATACGTAAACCGATTTTTATATAGGGCAGGTGACGGGATTTGAGAGAAAAATGGATGAAAAAAATATGTCTGGCGGTATCGGCCGGGATTAGCTCAGTTTTTTTCTTTTTGTCGGTTTCCTCGCTGTGCGTGGAAACGGATTTGTTGGACAGCGGATTTCATACGCCGTGGTTCAGCTGGCAGGTGGATGCATCCGGCGTATATTTTTTGACGGCAGTGCTGTGTCTGGTCACAACCAGACTGGTAATGGCGGTTTTTCATCAGAAAAAAGAGGATCCCTATGAAGCGCTCATCGAAGGATGAGCTTTTTTTGCGCCGGTAAAAGAGCGTTAAGCAGATAGAAAACGGGTAATAGTTCAGCCCGTAACTGCGCAGGGTCTTTTCTACTCTGTTTCGGTCGTTGCTGAACAAGCGCCACTGGCGCTTAGCAACCCAGCGAAGCGAGGGTACTTGCTGCGCAGTTAGCAGCCAGTAAAGCAGAATGTCCAGGAATCAGTCCAGCAGTCCGGGGACAAAGCCGCAGTCCGCAATGATTTGCAGATCATTTTCAATTGTAATACCGGAGGTGGTGAGCATATCGCCAGAGATGGCGGCATTTGCTCCGGATAGGAAGCAAGCCTTTCCTTTGTCCGGCATCAGCCCTCTGCCGCCTGCCAGCCGGATGGCTGCAGAGGGCAGCAGAAAGCGGAATATGGCGACAGTACGCCGGATCTCGTCATACAAAAGAGGCGGCTGCTTTTCTAAGGGAGTGCCAAGGATGGGATTTAAGACGTTGACCGGTACGGAGCGGATGTTCAGCTCGCGTAGTGTGAGTGCAAGGTCAATCCGATCCTCCATGGTCTCTCCTAAGCCGATGATTCCGCCGCTGCATACCTGCATGCCGGCAGCTCTTGCAGCCCGGATGGCTGCAATTTTGTCTGCTGTGGTATGGGTGGTGCAGATATTTGGGAAAAAGTGTTCAGATGCTTCCAGGTTGTTATGTACGCGGGAGGCGCCGGCCTTAAGGAGCTTTTGATACTGTTGTTCGTTTAACAGGCCGGCAGAGACGCATATCTCGATCCGGCAAGCTTTTTTGATTAGGCGGATGGCAGAGCACAGGGAAGCAATTTCCGAATCAGTTAAGGCGCGTCCGGAGGTGACGATAGAATAACGCAGTACACCCCGTTTGGAATTGTAAACGGCCTGCTTTACGAGTGTATCCGCATCCAGGAGAGGATATTCTTCGATGTGGGTATTGTAATGCGCAGACTGTGCACAGTATTTACAATTTTCCGAGCAGCGTCCGCTCTTGCCATTGATAATAGTACAGAGGTCGAAGCGGCTGCCGCAGAAATGAATGCGGATACGGTTTGCCGCGCGGCACAGTTCCTCTAAAGGGACGGGAAGGAGCGTGAGGGCTTCTTCTTTGGTAAGCAGATTTCCCTGCATGATTTTTTCTTCTAAAACTTGAATCGTATTCATATGCGGTATCCTCCTACAGATTTTCGAGCAGATGCGCTTTTTGCAGCGCCTTGCGGATCAGGGGGCCGATTTGGGCGGCCAGCAGGATTTTGACGGCGTCTCCCAACAGAAACGGAAAGACGCAGGCACACAGCGCTGCCCAGACGGAACAGCTTGCTTCGATACTGTACCAGACGGTTCCGAACAGATAAGCGATAACGGTGCCTGCAGCCATGCCCAGTATGGAAAAAAGCGGTTTGCCGTGGCATTTTTTTATGGCGATACCAGAGACGATTCCCATAAGGATAAAGCCGACCAGATATCCTCCGGTGGGGCCTGCCAGCTTTGCAAGTCCGCCGGAGTAGCCGGAGAATACCGGAAGGCCTGCTGTTCCAAGTAGCAGATAGACCAGATAGCTGATGGTACCCAGCTTTGTTCCGAGCAGATAGACCGTAAGATAAAAGACGAGGTTCGTAAAGGATATCGGGATAGGGCCGATGGGGATTGACATGGGGCCTAAGACGCAGAAAAGAGCGGTCATTAGGGCAGCTGCCGACATCTGGTAAATGGTGAGCCTGGATTTGTCCAGGGAGGTGGATGTGTTCGTTTCTGAATGCATCATATAATACTCCTTTTCGTTTTTTAATCTGATTTTAGGATATTTATTGCAGATTGTCAACCTTATAACGAGAAAAGGTTTACAATTGAGCGATTATTCAGCCTGCAGCTGCGCCCTTGCTGCGCTCAGGCATTTTCATAAAATTTATACAATGTTACTAGGAAATAAGATACTGCTATGCAAAAATATGTCAATAAAATTGTGTAAAATGATCGCACTTTTTAAGAAAAAAATTGTGTGCAGATAAAAAATAAGCATGTAAAATCCAAAAATTAAAGTGTAATTCACGAAGAAAAGGAAATTTACAGGGCAGACCTCTGATTTGACAAAATGAAGGTCTGATGGCATAATCTTACATGTACCGAGGGAAACTAGTATTCTGACACAATGAGTCACAGCTTAGTTTTGAAAGGAATGAATATTATGACAGAAAAAAGAGTGAAGTTTCAGAACTCAGAAGATGTAGAGGCTTTTGTAAAGGCAGCCGGACAGTGTGATTTTGAGATAGATATTCTGTATGATCATATCTATATTGATGCAAAATCATTTTTAGGAGTGTTGGGCCTTGGATTGCGAAAGGATTTGACCGTAAAGTACTTTGGTGAAAATGCAATGTTTGAAAAAACGTTAAAGAACTATGCAGTAGCATAAATGCAGATGTTCTCTCTCCTCTTTATTATGGAAAGCAATATGGTTCGTTGTAAGGCGGACGATAGTGCTTTCTTTTTTTGTGTTTTCAGGTATAATAGGAGACAAAAAAAGGAGGGACCGTATGTGATAAAAATATCGGTACGCAGCCTGGTGGAATTTATTTTGCGCTCGGGGGATATTGACAACCGGGCAGGGCAGGCTGCGCGAGCGGACGCCATGCAGGAGGGCAGCAGGCTGCACCGGAAGCTGCAAAAGCAGATGGGAGCCTCTTACCGCGCCGAGGTGCCGTTACGAATACAGATAGATACAGGTGCATACGTGATTTTGGTGGAGGGCCGGGCGGATGGTATTTTTCAGGAGGAGCATGTTGTCATTGATGAGATTAAGGGGGTTTACCGGAATTTGGAGTACGTAACGGAGCCTGTTCCTGTTCATAAGGCACAGGCAATGTGTTATGCTTATATGTATGCAAAGCAGCAGGGCCTGGAGGAAATCGGCGTACAGATGACATACTGCAATTTAGACACGGAGGAAATCAAGCGTTTTTTGGAGGAATTTACCTTTGGGGAGCTGGAGGAATGGTTTGAAGCGCTGATGGCGCAGTATCGAAAATGGGCTGATTTTCAGTTTGAATGGAAGAAAAAACAGAGGAACGCGGCTGTGGAGCTGGAATTTCCATATGCATATAGAGAGGGGCAGAGGGAGCTGGCGCAGGATGTGTACCGAACGATTCTGCGCAGGAAAATTTTGTTTGTCCAGGCGCCGACCGGAACGGGGAAAACGCTCTCAACGGTGTATCCGGCCGTGAAGGCTGCAGGAGCAGGGCTTGCAGATCGGATTTTTTATCTGACGGCAAAGACGGTAACGGGAACAGTGGCAAGGGAGACGTTTTCGCTTTTTTTTGAAAATGGATACCGGGCGAAGGTGGTTGTGATTACCGCAAAGGAAAAGCTGTGTCTCTGCGGGGAAATGGACTGTAATCCGGTGCACTGTGTTTATGCAAAGGGACATTTTGATCGGGTCAACGATGCGGTGTTTGCACTTTTGACGCGGGCGGATTTTTTTACCAGAGAGGTTTTATGGGAACAGGCGAAGGAGCACAGGGTCTGCCCGTTTGAGCTGTGCCTGGATGTGGCCTCCTGGTCGGATCATATTATCTGTGATTATAATTATGTATTTGATCCCAATGTTTATCTGAAGCGTTTTTTTGCGGAGGGGCAGAAGGAGGATTTTGTTTTTCTGGTAGACGAGGCGCATAATCTGGTAGAGCGGGGCCGGGAAATGTACAGCGCGAGGCTTTATAAGGAGGAGCTTCTGGCGGTAAAGAGGCTGTTAAAGGGGGCGGATCGGCGCACGGAGCAGGAGCTGACGCGGTGCAATCAGCTGCTGCTGGGGTATAAGCGGGAGTGTGATACCTGCCGCGTGTATGAGGAAGGCATTGCGCCGCTTGTGTTTGCACTGATGCGTCTGATGGAACGGCTGGAATTCCTTTTGCAGAATAGCGCCAAGGTGCAGGGACAAAGGGAGGTGACGGAGTTTTACTTGAAGCTGCGGCATTTTCTGAACATATATGAGCGGATGGACGAACGTTATGTGATTTATGCGGAGCACGGGGAGGACGGGCAGTTCGCAATGCGTTTGTTCTGTGTGGATCCGTCGCACAATCTGCAGAGGTGTCTGGATAAGGGGCGGGCGACGGTATTTTTTTCCGCAACGCTTCTACCCATCCGGTACTATAAGCAGATGCTGAGCACCAAGGAGGACAATTATGCGGTTTATGCAAAAACATCGTTTGCAGAGGATCAGAAGCTTCTGATTCTCGGGAGGGATGTCAGCAGCCGGTATACCAGGCGCAGTGAGGCGGAATTTCAGAAAATGGCGGCATATATCGCAGCGATTGCAGGAGCCCGAAAAGGAAATTATATGGTATTTTTCCCATCCTATCAGCTTATGGGACAGGTGTATGAAAAATTTCTTCAGATAAAACCGAAGGACATACGGGTTTTGGTACAGGAGATCGGTATGGGGGAAGCGGAGAGGGAGGCCTTTTTAGAGGCGTTTGAGCGACAGGAGGAAGCCTCGTTGGCGGCATTCTGCGTCCTGGGCGGTATTTTCGGGGAGGGAATTGATTTAAAGGCGGAGCGGCTGATTGGCGTGATCATAGTGGGGACAGGAATTCCGCAGATTGGAAACGAACGGGAAATTTTAAAAAATTATTACGACAGGAGGTCTGGGGAAGGCTTTGATTATGCGTACCGCTATCCGGGGATGAACAAGGTGCTGCAGGCAGCAGGGCGCGTCATCCGTACGACAGACGACCGCGGCGTGATCGCACTTTTGGATGACCGTTTTCTGGAAAGCCGTTATCTGCACCTGTTTCCGAGGGAATGGCAGCGGTATGTGGTGTGTACCCGCGAAAACGTCCGGCAGGCGGCGCTACAGTTCTGGGAGCAGCTTTAAAAATTCCTCTGTGGATCCGGCGTGCGGCAGACTGGTGTTGACAGAGACTGCGATATGTCTGGGCGGAATTTCCCCATTGGTGCGAAGGACAACCAGCTCGGTTTCGTCATCGGACAGGCAGTAATCCGGAATAAAGGCGATGCCGAGGCCGATGCGCGCCAGATCGATTAGGAGATCATTGCTGCTCAGCTCAATCCCGGGAATCAGCTCAAGCTGATGCTTAAGAAACAGGCTGTGCAGAAATTCGCTGGTCGTGCTTTTTTGATCGAGCATGAGGATGGGATACTGCTTTAATTCGCTAAAGGAAATTTCCGCCTGGTTCAGCTGGAAGAAGGCAGGATTTGCAATAAAGACGTCGTGGAAAACAGCAATTCTCTTCTGAATAAAGGCGTGGCTAAGCCGGGAGTTTGGCTCATTGGTTACAATCAGGTCCACCTTCCCCTGCTCTAGAAGGCCGGCGCAGGCAATGGAAGAGGCATTTGTGACCTTAATGGGAACCGTTGGAAATTGGGCGTGGAACTGTTTTAAATAGGGAACTAAAAGATAGCGGCAGATCGTGTCTGTCGCTCCGATATGCAGCTGTCCCAGCCCCAGGTTCTGTGCGTCGGAGAGCTGCTCCTCCCCGCGGTGGATCAGACTGACGGCCGGCTCAATGTGCTTGAGTAAAATCTGTCCGGCCGGAGTAAGCTGTACCTTTTTTGTACTGCGGACAAACAGCGGCTGCTCTAATTTTTTTTCCAGGGCCTTGATGGACTGGCTGACGGCAGACTGGGAGATATAAAGCTGACGGCTGGCCTCGGAAAAGCTGAGCGTTGTTGCAACGTAATAAAAAACCTTGTATAATTCGTAATTGATATCCATAAAATTCTCCTTTCGGATGAGGTGGGTGGTATTGATTATAAGTTGTACTAATAAAACTGTCAAGTAAAGTAATGATGGAAAGGAATGTATATGTGGTTAGCTGAGAATTGGAAGGATTATGAAGTGATAGACTGCTCAGCCGGCGAGAAGCTGGAGCGCTGGGGCGATTATGTGCTGGTGCGGCCGGATCCGCAGGTGATTTGGGATACGCCGAAGTCGGCAAAGGGCTGGAGAAACCGAAATGCGCACTATCACCGCAGCAACCGGGGAGGCGGTGAATGGGAGTTTTTTGATTTGCCGAACCAATGGAGCATCCGATACCGGAATTTGACGTTCCATCTGAAGCCGTTTCGGTTTAAGCATACGGGATTATTTCCGGAGCAGGCGGTAAACTGGGATTGGTGTGGGGAGAAAATCCGGAATGCCGACCGGAGGATTCAGGTATTGAATCTGTTTGCATATACCGGAGGAGCGACGCTGTCTGCCGCAGCTGCCGGAGCATACGTGACGCATGTGGATGCATCTAAGGGAATGGTAACGTGGGCGAAGGAAAATGCGGCGGCATCCGGCCTTAAGGATGCGCCGATCCGCTGGATTGTGGATGACTGCGTGAAATTTGTGGAGCGTGAAATTCGCAGGGGAAATCATTACGATGCGATTATTATGGATCCGCCTTCGTATGGCAGGGGGCCAAAAGGGGAGATCTGGAAAATGGAGGAATCCATTCATGGTTTTTTGCAGCTGTGCTGTAAGCTGCTTTCGGATAAGCCGCTGTTTGTGTTGGTGAATTCCTATACGACAGGGCTGCAGCCGGCGGTTTTGGCTTATCTGCTGGGAGTGGAGTTAAAGAGGTATGGAGCGAAGGTAACGGCGGATGAGGTTGGGCTTCCGGTGCTGTCAAGCGGGCTGGTGCTGCCCTGCGGGGCCTGTGGGAGAGGGGTGATGGAATAAACGGAAGAGGGCAATGAGGAAGATTGGCATGAGAGCAGCTGCAGAGGGGATGTGCGGCTGCTTTTTGATGTGTGCCGAGCATGGCGCTAATCTTGCTGGTGTAAGTCCAGCCACGGGTTTTTACCGCCAAGTGTAGTGAACCACAAGTCGGTACCAGTAATGGTATGGATGGAGGAAGTGGTGTAGCAAAGTTCTCGAGCCTACGTACAGAAACTTGATCAGGCGATTAGGTGGGTAAGGTTGCATTACAAACTAAAGCCCAAATGGTAAACGTAAACCGAAGTTGTAAATCAAGAGGTTGTGGAACGAAAGATTAGTGCCTTACCCCGGGAGACCCTACTCACATACCAAAAAAAGGTATGGTCGAAAAAGGTTTAGAGAGGGAGTCAGATGAAGTCATAGTAGGTGAAAGCCGAAGGACTGAAACGATTTATAGTACAAATCGCTATGTTTAAAATAGTACATGGGCCAGAAATCGGATGGACAGGAAAAGCAGGAACGTAACCAAGGAATACTGTCTATATCCAGAGGGGTGTTATGTACGAATTTTAAGATAAGTCAGAGGAGTAACAGCAATGGAATTAATAGAAGTGATTTTATCAAAAGAAAACCTGAATAGAGCCTATAAAAAGGTGGTATCCAACAAAGGAGCAAGCGGAGTGGATGGAGTAACGGTAGAAGGATTAGGAGATTATATAAGAGGGAACAAAGACAAGATCGTAACATCTCTTAGAAACAGAACATATATTCCAAAACCGGTACGAAGAGTATATATCCCGAAAGACAACGGAAAGCAGCGTCCATTGGGAAGACCAACAGCACTTGACAGAGCCATTCAACAGGCAATAGCACAGCCAATATCGGATATTTACGAAGAGATATACAGTAATTACAGCTATGGTTTCAGACCAGGCAGAAGCTGTCATGACGCAATCCGACAGGCACTCGTTTATCTAAATGATGGATATGAATGGGTGGTAGATATTGATATAGAACAGTTTTTCGATAAGGTAAACCACGATAAATTAATTCAGATACTAAGAGAACAAGTAAATGATAGTACCACATTAAATCTGATTCGGAAATACCTGAAAGCAGGAGTAATGGAGAACGGCTTGGAGAAAGCAACTACCACAGGCGTGCCGCAAGGGGGACCACTTTCAGTTGCCTGTTCCAATGTTTATCTTGATAAGTTGGACAAGGAGCTGGAGCAAAGAGGGCTTCGTTTCACAAGGTATGCCGATGATGTGCAGATATTCACGAAAAGTGAAATGGCAGCAAACCGGGTAATGAAAACCGTAAGCAGCTGGCTGGAAAGGAAACTGTTTCTGAAAGTAAATGCAGCCAAAACGAAAGTAGTCAGACCGACAAGAAGTAAATATCTTGGGTTCACATTTGTTAAGAATGGTTCGGAATGGAAAGTCAGGCCAGCCAACGAAAAGAAGAAGAAACTGAAAAAGAAGCTGAGCGAATATCTGAAAAGGGGAAAAGCGATAGCAAGACCACTGGCAGTGACAATCAAAAGAGTGAATGAGATAGTACGGGGTTGGATAAATTATTTCAGAATCGGGATGATGAAGCAGTATATGGAAGAACTGGGAGAGTGGTTGAGACACAAAATCCGAGTAATCGTCATGAAACAGTGGAAGAGACCGAAAACCATTTATCGAAATCTAAGTTATCTGAACAGGAAACATCGAAACGGATTAAGTCAAGAGGAAATATATAAGGTTGCTAATTCAAGACTGGGGTGGTACAGAAGATGTGAAATGAATGTAGTGAATTACATAATCAGTAAAGATTTGCTTGAAAATAGGATAAAAGATGGAGCTGGATTGCTCAATCCCTTATCCTATTACTTAGTTAAAGTTGGAATATAAGTTGTAGAGCCGTATACGAGACCCGTACGTACGGTTCAATGGGAGGGGCGAGAAATTTATTCTCCCTCTACCCTATTACCCTGAATCACTGAAACTGGTTGTTTTATAATGTACCTTATAAGGTTGGACACGACAAGAAAAGGGGATTGCTTGATCAAAAAGCCGAAACCATTGATATTATCGAGCGATTTAAGTATAATAGAAACAGTGCAGCAGGAATTTTTACGATTTGAGAAAATCCTGCCATGACAAACGCGTGAGAGGAAAGGAAAAAGATGACGGACACGAATTTAGCGCAGGCGGTTGAGGCGGCGCATGATGCAAGCTCCTATGATACCAATGTCAAGTTCCTGCTTGCGGACAAGCAAATACTGGCGCGAATTTTAAAATATGCCGTTCGGGAATTTAAGGACATGCCGATTGAGGATATTATGGCCGGTATCGGAGAGGATATTGATATCGGGACAAGACCGCTGGATGCGGGACTTTCAAACATGGGACGTGTCAATGCGTCCAGCACTGAAGACAATATTCCGGGAGAGGGAAAAATTTTCTTTGATATCCGATTTTCTGCATATCATAAGGGAATGGAAATGAAATTTTTGATCAATTTGGAGGCTCAGAGATCCTCGGATCCCGGAAAATTAGGGTATCATCTGGAAAACAGAATCATATTTTATCTTGCTAGGATGATTTCCGCGCAGAAACAGACCGAGTTTTACCACAGTGATTATGACAGCTTGAAGAAAGTCCGGAGCATTTGGTTGTGCATGGACAACAGCGAGGACGGTGACTCTGTTGAAGAAATTTATCTCGACAGAAAATCCGTTTACGGAAAAAAGAAAAATTCGTATGACACAGACTTGATGCGGGGCATCATTATCAATATCAGAAACGGGGAATACATAGCGAAATCTCAAAACGCGCTGATTTCCATGTTGGAAAAGCTACTTTCCAAGTCGAGTATGGAAGAAAAGAAACGTGCGCTTACAGAGGAATATGGAATGGTAATGACAACCGAGCTAGAAGGGAGGATGCAGACAATGTGTAATTGGTCGGAAGCTATTATGGAAATAAGTTATAAGGAAGGCATGGAAAAAGGCATAAAAGAAGGCATAGAAAAAGGCATAGAAAAAGGCATAGAAAAAGGCATAGAAAAAGGCAT
>CANDKL010000091.1 GCA_947385255.1 uncultured Roseburia sp.
ATAATCATTTTTTAACTGAAAATTGGGTAATGTTTATGGAACATCTTTTACCAAGTGGATTGTCAAGTTTCTTTTTTTTCGATGGGGAGAAAATTGCTGAACTTGCAGCAGATAATACAGATGAAAAAATGAAGGATTCCATTAAAGCCCTTTTGGGGATTGAGGTTTTGGACAGCCTAGAACATAATCTCAATAAATTAATGAAGCGAAGCGGGGCAGGGCGTGGAACAGAATACAAAGAAGAACGGTCTTTTCAATTAAGAAAAGCCAGAGAGGAAGCCAAGCAGGAATTAAGTGAGATTGATCAGAAAATACATGATTTAGAAGAACGGATAATGATGCAGGAAAAGAAAATTGAACAGGCCAGAATCGATTATACGTCAAAGGGGGGTGATATTTTTGAAAAAAAGGAAGAATATTTTAAAAAGAGGTTTGAATTATGTACAATTCAGTCAAAACAACAAGAGCAGTTGTTAGAAGCAGCCGCATCTGAATTGCCGTTACTTCTGGTCCGAAATTTACTGGATGATATTAAAATGTCCTCGATCCGGGAACGGGAACATAAAGAAAACAAGATGGCGCTTAAAAAAATCAGAGAATTTTATAAATCCTATCAAAAAGATAATTCGACCAATGACATCAAAGATTTTATTGAATATATGGTCAGCCAGTCAAATGATATTCATTATGAGCCTGTTTATGATTTGTCGGATTCTACATGGCTGCAACTCGTACAGTTGTGCAATGGGAAGTTAATAAAAAGAGCATCGGATACACAACAGTTATTTGAAGAATGCGATAAGGCCAAACGAGAGCTGGAACATACGGAGAGTTTGTTAGCCGTAGAGATTGATGAAGAAAAAATAGGAAAAATATATAAAAAAATAATCAAGTTAGAGCATGAAAAAGGTAAAATGGAAGTTGAGCTTGATGGATATCGGAAGGAACGCCCACACCTAAATAGCGCTTTCATCATGGCGAATACGGAATTTAACAGATACGTAGAAGGGATGTTAAAAAAACTGGAAACAAGCGATGATTATGACCGTATCGTGAAATATGTGCATTTGGCAATAGGAATATTAAGTGAGTACAAGGTTCGGCTTCAGGAAAAAAAAATCGGAAGGTTGGCAGATGCTATGACCGATTGTTATAAGCGGCTTGCAAATAAAAAAGGAATGATCGCGAACATTGAAATGGATGTTATCACCCTTGATTTGAAATATTTAAATGACCATGGCGAAGAAGTGCCGAAAGAACGGCTTTCTGCCGGAGAGAAACAGCTTATGGTGGTTTCACTGCTTTGGGCTTTGGCAATCTGTTCAAAAAGAAAACTGCCGGTTATTATAGATACACCCTTGTCGAGATTAGATTCTAAGCACAGAATGGCGTTGCTTAAGACCTATTTTCCAAATGCGAGTGATCAGACTATTATCTTGTCAACCGATTCAGAGATTTATGGTAAGTATTATAAAGCAATACAAGAAAACGTTGGCAATGAATATACACTGATCTATAATGACGAAAAAAAGTGTACAACCATTCAAAAAGGATACAGATGGGAGAATGAATCATGATTTTAAAGCAAATAAGATTATCCAATCGCGCCAAAGAACGGCTCTCAAGATTGAAGGGAAGAACAGGCATTAAGAATTGGAATGTTCTTTGTCGGTGGGCTTATTGCTATTCGTTAAAAGAGAATACAGTTCCTACGCCGGAGAATATAGATGGCGACAGTAATTTGGAAATGTCATGGTATACATTTGCTGGAGAGTATAGCGATTTGTATGAAGCGCTCATGATAGCATGGTGTAAGAAAATGGGGCTTTCCACCGATCATGAAACGATGGCCAAGTATATCAAAATGCATATAGAACGAGGGATTTCTTATTTATCCGGAACAAATTTTATAAAAGATTTGAATAGTTTATTGAAACTGGGAGTACTGGGATAATATGGGCATATATTTGGATTATAATGCGTCAGCGCCAATTGATTCGCGTGTTGTTGATGTGATGATGAATGTTTACAAAAATAATATTGGAAATGCTGACAGCAGGACGCATGATTATGGGGAACATACACGTATCATCGTTGAACATGCAAGGACACAGGTGGCTAAATTGCTGGATGTTCCTTCGGAAGATGTTTTTTTTACCAGTGGGGCAACAGAAAGTAATAATATTGCAATTCAGGGATTGAAAGAATATGCGGATGAAACAGGGAGAAACCATATTATAACGACGGCAATTGAACATAAAGCAATACTAGAGACTGTAAAATATATGGAGAAAAGCGGATATTCTGTAAGCTATGTTGCCCCGGGATGTTCTGGTGAAATTGATGCCGGGCAGGTCCTTGGTTTGGCCAGTGATAATACGTTGGTAGTATCTATGATGCATGTAAACAATGAAACGGGGATTATCCAGCCGGTAAAAAACGTTGGCGATGTTTTAAGTAAGAAAGAAATACTGTTTCATGTTGATGCGACGCAAAGCTGCGGTAAATTAGTAGATGAACTGCAGAGTATTCCATATGATATGATGTCATTTAGCGCACATAAATTATATGGGCCACAAGGAATTGGCGCATTGATACTTAGAAGAAAGAATTATAAGCTGCCGCCAGTCCAGCCAGTTTTGTATGGAGGGCAGCAGGAACGGGGCATTCGTCCCGGTACGGTACCAGTTGCTCTTGCAGCTGGATTTGGAAAGGCATGTGAAATTGCCCTTGAGGAATATAAAAAGGATGAGTGTAATAATTTAAAAATCCAAAAGCTGATTTTGGATATGCTGAAACAATCCGGGTTGAACTATAGAATAAATGGAGATCCTCAAAAATGTATTTCTTCTACCCTAAATATACGGCTGGAAGGAATATCATCAGAAGCATTGATGCTGGCAAGTAAGAAGTATTGTGGGATTTCAAACGGTTCTGCCTGTACGTCAAACAGTTATGCACCCAGCTATGTCTTAAGTGCTATGGGTTTATCGGAAGATGAGATTGATCAGTCGATACGTCTTAGTTGGGGAAGGAATACGGATTTGGAGGAATTAAGAGTAAATTTTAAAGAATTATTGGATGTGGCAGGGGAATTTATTTTTTGATGGGTATTAAAAGAGTGAATGGGAGATGTAGCTTTCTTTGTGGTTACTTTGGAAATCCGATTTTTTTATTATTACTGCATTTTATTGTATAGTGCGCCAATTGACTTACCCAAACCGGTATGATATCATCCATAACAGAACACGGCGTTGCCACCACACGCCATACACGGCCAAAAGTACATAGAAAGGATCCAAATAAAACAAAATGAACACTCCAAAAATCATCTTTTTCGACATTGACGGAACTCTGATAGACATGGACAAAAAATGCATTTCCCCAAACACCCTCAAAACCCTCGCCTGTTTGAAACAAAACAATATCCGGATCTGTCTGGCAACCGGAAGAACCCCTGTAAGCCTGCCCTCATTTGACGGAGTCAGCTTCGACGCATATCTCACATTTAACGGATCGTATTGCTATACCCCGCAGCAATCCGTATTCAGCCGCCCCATTCCTTCCGAAGACGTAAAGGCAATTCTTCAAAATGCCGCCGCCATAAACCGCCCCGTGTCCCTCGCGTCCAAAAACAGGGTTGCTGCCAACGGGGCGGACGACGACTTGATCCAGTACTACGCCTTTGCCAAACTCAAAGTAGAAATCGCCGATGATTTTGACGCCTTTTCAAAGGAAGAAATTTATCAGATTATGTTAGGATGCCGTAAGGAAGATCACCCGCGGCTGTTACAAAACGTCCGCGGCGCCAAAATTACCTACTGGTGGGATCGTGCCGTAGATATTATTCCTACGGACAGCGGCAAAGGAGCCGGGATCGCTAAAATCCTGGCGCATTACCGGATGGATCCGTCTGAGGCGCTTGCATTTGGGGACGGCAACAATGATATTGAGATGCTGCAGGCAGTCGGCACAGGCGTTGCAATGGAAAATGCATCTGATTCCGTAAAGGATGCCGCAGATGATGTCTGCGGCCATGTAGCAAACGACGGTATTTACCATTACTGCCTCTCACACGGGTTTATCTAAATAAAGACATCAATGACAAAAAAAGATTACAAATTATTTCTATCCCTGATATTATGGAGCATACTGCCATCCATCTACCAGCTGATCCGGATGAATGTGATTTCAGTCAATGGCGTCGATATCAATATCCTCGGCCAGATGGAGTGGTTTGATTTAATGGACGAGGTGCTAGTAACGACCTTTACCGTTCCGCTGTATCATCTGTTAAAGCCCGATCAAAGCAGCAAAGCCAGAAACGGATTTGCATTCCTGTTGTCATTTGGCGTTTATGTGGTATTTACGGCGTGCATGGCTTTTCATATTTCTGCAATTGCAGAATATATGCAGGCGGAGCATGCGGTAACATACCTGCTTTTGCAGTCCGTTTCCCTGTTGGTGTCTTATATCGGCGTTTTTATGATCCTGTTATTTACCTTAAACGACGATCATAAAACCGTTTATATCCTGACCGGGTTTAAAATCGTAGGTTCTGTTTTGCTGGATGTTCTTTTGATTTCCAGATTTTTAGAAGCAGGCGCGTCCTATTCGGAAATTGCGGTAAATTCCATACTCGCTGCCGCGGCGTTAATTCTGGCTTACAGACGGAATTATATCGGGTTCGGCAGGATGGAATTTGGATGGATAAAAAAATGGGCTTCAATTGGCGCCTGTTCCGGAATCCAGATATTTTTGGATAATTTTATCTATGCGGTCATGGTATGCAAGATGGTGAACGCCGTTTCGGAATCGGGCAATTACTGGATTGCCAATAATTTTATCTGGGGCTTTTTACTGGTTCCCGTTACCTGTCTGGCGGAAATGATAAAAAAGAACCGCGGGCTGCTGGATTTTTAGCGTGTCGTTCTGGAACGGATTTCTCGCCGGATCAATGGCTTCGGATGCAGGTACGATCCTTGGCATCAAGAAGAGGCGGTGAATCATTTTACAGCAGGCGCCGTTTGTTATGGGGCCGGTGAAGTGGCTTGTCCGACGGTTTTCAGATATTTATAAAACGTATCTGCCGCAAGTCCCCTTCCCCGTCCCTTATCGGACACAATCTGTATGGAGCGTTTTGGAATCTCGCACTGAAGCGGTATCTGCACCAGCTTTCGCTCCGCCAGCAGGGGCCTGGCCATTTCCTCCGGCACAAAGCCGATACCCAGGTTGTTTTCAATGAGCGGGAGCATAAGATCTGCCGTTGCGACCTCCATATCCGGTTCCATATCTACCTTATGCATAATGAAAAAATTTTTATAAAAATCATAAGCCGCGCTCTCGCGGCCCAGGCCAATCCACGGATAATGCTTCAGATCGCAAGGCCTTAAGGGAGACGAGCACAACTTTTGATATTGTGTTCCGCCTGCCAGTATTTCCCGAAAATCCAGCACATTTTCACAAAAAACGTTTTTTGGCATCTGGAAGGGAGCTGTAATCACTGCAAAATCCAGCCCGCCGCTCATTAGGTGCTTTACCGTCTCCGGTGTTGTATGATTGTGGATTTTAATCCGGATCGCCGGATATTGCATCTTAAAATCATGCAGTGCACGAAGCAGAAAAAGATGAAGCGACGTTTCGGTTGCCCCGATTTCCACAGTGCCGCACTGCGGGGAGCCTTGTCTTAGGATTTCCTCCTGTGCATTGAACAGATGCCGGCATGCAACCTCTACATGGGAATAAAGCAGCTCTCCCTCCTCGGTAAGGCTGATTCCCCTTGCCTCGCGGATAAACAGCCGGCAGCTTAGCTGGGTTTCCAGAAGCTTCATCATACGCGTGATGTTGGGCTGGCTGCCTCCCAGCGCAGCTGCGGCCTTTGTGATGTTCTTGTACTTTGCCACATAATAAAAAATCTTGTAATATTCAAAATTTATATCCATATAATTTTCATATTTCTCCAATATATTATATATATTTTTCATATTTGATGCTTTGTATTATAATACACGGCTGAAAGGATGTAAATGAAAAATTTAGAAGGGATAGGATATTATGAACAGAGATTTGACGGTAGGAAAACCGGAAACAGTATTATGGAGGTTTTGTCTCCCGCTGTTTGGCAGCATTATCTTTCAGCAGCTTTATAATATTGCAGACAGCCTGGTGGCGGGTAAATTTATTGGGGAAAACGCGCTGGCGGCTGTGGGGAACAGCTATGAAATTACATTAATTTTTCTTGCCTTTGCATTTGGCTGCAATATCGGATGCTCGGTTATTGTGTCACAGCTATTCGGCGCAAGGGAATACGGCAGGCTCAAAACGGCCGTGTCCACTGCCTGTATTTTTGGAGCTGTCCTCTGCGGCATTCTGATGCTTACAGGGATGCTTGGATGCGCTCCGCTGCTGCATCTCATCCGGACGCCTAAGGAGGTGTTTGCAGATTCGCAGCTGTATCTGGATATTTATGTCTGGGGCCTGCCGTTTGTATTTTTTTATAATCTTGCTACCGGGATTTTCTCGGCGCTGGGGGATTCCAAAACGCCATTTTATTTTCTGGCAGCCTCCTCCACCTCAAATATTGCCGTAGATATCCTGTTTGTCAAAGCGTTTGATATGGGCGTGGCAGGCGTTGCGTGGGCGACCTTTCTGTGTCAGGGCATTAGCTGCATACTGGCTGTATTTACCGTGTGGCGCAGGCTTGGCCGCATGGAAGCTCCGGGAAGACCCGTATGGTTTGACTGGGATATTTTAAAAAAGATTCTGATTGTTGCGGTTCCGAGCATTTTGCAGCAGAGCTTCATATCCATTGGGAATATCATGATTCAGGGCGTCATCAACGGATTTGGTGCGCCTGTTATGGCGGGCTATTCTGCTGCGGTCAAGCTGAATAACCTGGTGATTACCTCTTTTACCACGATTGGGAACGGGATTTCCAATTTTTCTGCCCAGAATCTTGGGGCAAACCAATCCGGGCGGATCCGGGACGGATTTCGCGCGGGATTAAAAATGGTATGGTGCCTGTGCGTCCCGTTCTGTTTTTTCTATATTGCATTCGGCGGATATTTTCTGCTCTTATTTATGAAAAAAAGCTCTGCCGGAGCGCTGCTGACGGGCAGGCAGTTTTTGTGGATCCTGTCTCCGTTCTATTTTGTTATATCGGCAAAGCTGGTGGCGGACGGCGTTTTGCGCGGCGTCAGCGCCATGCGGCAGTTTATGGCCGCGACCTTCACGGATCTGATTCTGCGCGTTATGCTGGCATTTCTTCTTTCTGCCCTGACCGGATCGGCGCTTGGTATATGGTGTGCATGGCCAATTGGGTGGAGTATTGCCACAGTACTTTCCATTACATTCTACAGACGGCGCTTTCCAGGTAAAAGCATATCCCGGCCGCTATGCCATAATCCTGTTAAGTAATTCCATAAAGAAGAGAAAAATCATAAAAACTATTGAAAAATGCAAAGAAACAATATACAATAAACGCTGTGGAAATTTTTAAACTTTACAAAATGATAGATGGAGGGCAAAAAATGAGCAGTACTAACAACGGCTTGGCAATGCAGCGCATTGTAAAGTTACTGGATGAGAACAGTTTCATGGAAATTGGTTCTCTCGTCACAGCAAGAAGCACAGATTTTAACTTGTCGAACACAGACACGCCTTCCGATGGCGTGATCATCGGACACGGCCTGATCGACGGCAATCTGGTATTCGTGTACAGCCAGGACGCATCCGTATTGAACGGAACAATCGGTGAAATGCACGCAAAAAAGATTGCATCGGTGTACGACATGGCAATGAAAATGGGCGCGCCGGTCATCGGCTTTTTGGACTGCGCGGGAATCCGTCTTCAGGAATCTGTGGATGCATTGAACGGCTTAGGGCAGATTTATGCAAAGGAAGTGGCGGCGTCCGGCGTAATTCCTCAGATTTCTGCAGTTTTCGGCACCTGCGGCGGCGGTCTTGCAGCCGTTCCTGCCATATGCGATTTTAACTTTATTGAAGCTGCAAAGGGAAAGATGTTTGTGAATTCTCCAAATGCCATCCTTGGCAACCGCAAAGACAAATGCGATACATCCTCTGCAGAATATCAGTCCAGGGAGACCGGATGTGTGGACGGAATCGGAACAGAGGATGAAATTTTAGCATCCATCCGCGAGCTTGTATGTATGCTTCCGGGCAACAGCGGAATGGGCGGCTTAACCGAGGAATGCGCAGACGATCTGAACCGAGCCTGTGAGAGCCTGGATACGATGAAGGGAGATCCCCGCTATGTGCTTGCAGAAATTGCAGACGATCGGATGTTCCTTGAGACGAAAAAGGATTATGCGAAGGATATGGTCACCGGCTTTATCCGCTTAAACGGTACGACAGTCGGAGCGATAGCCAACTGCACCGAGGTTTATGATGAGGAAGGAAAGAAGGCAGAAGAATTTGCAAATGTCCTTTCCGCAAGGGGCTGTAATAAGGCTGCGGAATTTGTGACTTTCTGTGATGCATTTGATATTCCGGTGCTTTCCGTTACCAATGTAAAGGGCTACAAGGCAAGTATCTGTTCAGAGCACAATCTGGCCAAAGCCATGGCGCGTTTAACCAGTGCGTTTGCCTCCGCAGATGTGCCAAAGGTAAATCTGATTGCAGGGGAAGCCTATGGGAGCGCTTATGTTTCCATGAATTCCAAGGCAATCGGCGCAGATTTGGTCTACGCATGGCCGGACGCGAAAATCGGTATGATGGACGCAGAGCTTGCGGCTAAGATCATGTATGCAGACGCAAGCGCAGAGGTGCTTTCGGAAAAGGCAAAGGAATACGACAAGCTGCAGTCAAGCGTGCTTACCGCAGCAAAAAGAGGCTATGTGGATTTGATCATCGAGCCCGCGGATACCAGAAAATATCTGGTGGCAGCGTTTGAGATGCTTTATACCAAGAGCGACTCTAATTCCTACAAAAAACATGGTACAAAATAAAAGAAAGGTGAAGTTTCATGAAGAAAAAAATATTTCTGATTGCCGCCATGTGCTTCATGCTCTTAGGCCTGGCAGCATGTTCACAAACGGATCCTACAACAGCTGATTATAACGGGGTTTCCTACGAAGAACTGAAGGCAAACTGCCAGGGAACGGTGCAGACGCTGGTTTTTATGTCAGATGAAGACAAGGCCTATTATCAGCAGGGCGGTGCGGAGATGATCGTCAATCTGATTAACAGATGGGATGAAGCTGTTGAAGAGTATGGTTCCTTTGTGGAGTTTGGTGATTTTGAAGTAACAAAATCCGGTAAAACATTGACGGCGGCGCAGACATTGAAAATGGAAAATCGTGATATGATCCTGACGTATGTGTATACATACCATTCCATGGAGGTAGAGGATATCACGATTGACGGCGTTTTCTCTGTAGGAGAGAAAATGTCAACGGCTCTGATGAATACGATTATGGGTATTCTGGTCGTATTTGCCGTATTGATTATTATATGCCTGCTCATTTACTGCTTTAATATTTTCGCTTATTTGGAGAAGAAGAAGGCGGAGAAGACAGCTGTGCCGGCAAAGGAAATTGTTCCTGTCCCACAGGAGGCGGTACAGGAGGTACAGCAGGCGGACGACGGTGAACTGGTTGCAGTAATCGCGGCAGCAATTGCAGCGGCAGAAGGAGCTTCCGCGGATGGATTTGTAGTGCGTTCGATCCGCAGAAGATAAAATCAAATATAATTTTAGGAGGATATTTTAAATGAAGAATTATACAATTACCGTAAATGGAAATGTTTATGATGTTACCGTAGAGGAAGCAGGCAGCACAGGTGCAGCGGCAGCGCCAAGAAGAGTGGCGGCGCCGGCGCCAAAGGCAGCGGCAGCGCCGGCAGCAGCGCCAAAAGCAGCGGGCGGCGCCGGCAATGTTAGAATTGAAGCAAAGGCGGCAGGTAAAGTATTCAAGATCGAAGCCAATCCGGGTACTGCAGTGAAGAAGGGCGATACGGTCCTTGTGCTTGAGGTTATGAAGATGGAAACGCCGGTTGTAGCGCCGGAGGACGGCACGGTGGCAAGCATTGATGTTGCCGTAGGAGATCAGGTGGAATCAGGAGCATTACTGGCAACACTAAACAATTAATTCAGGAGGTTGAAAGACAATGTCATATATTCTCGATACATTGG
>CANDKL010000092.1 GCA_947385255.1 uncultured Roseburia sp.
GAAATACGCACAGACTATAGTCAGCAAACAGCAAATATGACTATGGATGGTGATGATATGAGAAGAGGAAGTGCTTTTTTTCGGAGAAACCAGTATAAAATAGCTGCGGTATGCGTTGTGGCTGCAGCATTGGGGCTTGTGGGTGTGTATATGTACACCGGGCGCGGAACCGAACCGGATCCGCAGCAGCAAAAGCAGGCTGCCCTGGAGGAGACCGAAGAAACAGGCAAAAAGGTTGTTGCGAAAAAGGAAACGGAGGAGGATACGGAGCAGAAGAAGTCCGTGAGCGCCTCAACCGTGATTAAGCCAAAGAAAAAGCAGGAAAAAGCAAAAACGAAAACCAAAACCGAAAACGAAAATGAAACAAAGACCGATACGGCGCAGGCAGACAGCGACGCTTTGGCGGAACAGGAAAAGGAGACGGAACAGACGGCTCCCACCAGCGCTGAGGCTGTGAGCGCCCCGGCTGCAGTGGAGCTGCATTTTGATACGGACGCAGGACTGCTCTGGCCGGTGGAGGGCTCGGTTCTTTTGGGTTACAGCATGGATCAGACGGTGTATTTTTCGACGCTGGATCAGTATAAATACAACCCGGCCGTCATTATTTCCGGCAATGTCAACGACAAGGTGAAATCCGCGGCAAACGGCAGGATCATTGATATTTCCACCAATGAGGTAACCGGATGCACGGTTACGATGGATATGGGCGACGGCTATACGGCTGTGTACGGTCAGCTAAAGGAGGTCCCCTATGAGGTCGGGGCGTATATTGAAGCCGGAAATACAATCGGGTTTGTGAGCGAGCCGACCAAGTATTATGCCTTAGAGGGCAGCAATGTATATTTTGCACTGCAAAAAGACGGGAATCCGGTAGATCCGGCAGGTTTTTTTCAGTAGATATTTCTATTGACTTTTATTTGGCAGGAAAACTATAATAGAAAACAGCGTATTTTTAATTTTGCAGAAAGAGCGTTCCGCAGGATTCATGCGGGACGCCTGTTCTGTTTTGTGACAATTGCCGCCGTTTTGTCCGAAGGAAAACGGCAGGCAGCAGGACGGTGCGCCCATGGAAAAACAGGCAGAGTTCAGTTATACATACATTGTACAGTGCAGTGACGGTACGTTTTATACCGGTTGGACGAATGATATAGAAAAACGGATTTTGGCCCATAATGCGGGGAAAGGTGCAAAATATACGCGTTCCCGTAC
Source organism: uncultured Roseburia sp. (assembly GCA_947385255.1). Classification (GTDB taxonomy): domain Bacteria; phylum Bacillota; class Clostridia; order Lachnospirales; family Lachnospiraceae; genus Roseburia_B. The sequence continues at coordinate 1,210 of CANDKL010000092.1, forward strand.
ACCTGTAAGGCTGGTGTATTTAGAAAAAGCGGAGACGAAACAGCAGGCGATGCAGCGGGAAGCACAAATCAAACGGCTGAGCAGGTATGAAAAAGAACAGTTAATCAAAAACAGGAAAAACGGTGCCACCACAGGGTGAACCGTCACGGAAAGGAAATGTATGGAAACAGTAAGGTTTGATGAAATGGGGATTATCCCCCAGATATTGCGCGGCGTAGAGGAAATGGGATTCGAGGAAATGACGCCGATTCAGGCGCAGGCGATCCCCGCGGTGATGGAAGGCGGCGATATTATCGGCCAGGCGCAGACTGGAACCGGAAAGACGGCGGCGTTTGGAATCCCCATTCTGCAGAAAATAGATACGTCGCAGAAAAAGACGCAGGTGCTGGTGTTATCTCCGACCAGAGAGCTGGCTATCCAGGTTGCGGAAGAGCTGCGCAATCTGGGGAAATATATGCACGGCGTAAAAATTCTGCCCGTGTACGGCGGACAGGATATTACGAAGCAGATCCGTTCGTTAAAGGGCGGAATCCAGATTATCGTCGGCACGCCGGGGCGTGTCATGGATCATCTGCGCCGCAAAACCATCCGCTGCGATGACGTGCATACCATCGTATTGGATGAGGCTGACGAAATGCTAAACATGGGCTTCCGCGAGGACATCGAAACCGTTTTGGAATATCTTCCTAAGGAGCGGCAGACGGTGCTGTTTTCTGCGACGATGCCCAAGCCGATTTTGGAAATTACCCGCAAGTACCAGCACGACGCCACCATGATCAAGGTGACAAAGAAGGAGCTTACGGTTTCCAATATCGAACAGTATTATTACGATGTAAAACGCAAGGACAAGGTGGACGTGCTCTCCCGGCTTTTGGATTACTACAATCCAAAGGGCTCCATTGTATTCTGCAATACGAAGCGGATGGTAGACGAGCTGGCGCGCGAGCTTACGATGCGCGGCTATTTTGCAGAGGGGCTGCACGGAGATATGAAGCAGGCACAGCGTGACCGTGTGATGGCAAACTTCCGCAAGGGCAATACGGATATTTTGATTGCGACGGACGTTGCGGCGAGAGGCCTTGACATTGACGACGTAGAAGCCGTGTTTAATTATGATATTCCGCAGGACGACGAGTACTATGTGCACCGTATCGGGCGGACCGGGCGTGCCGGGCGGACCGGCAAGGCCTTTAGCTTTGTCAAGGGCAAGGAGGTCTATAAGCTCAAGGACATTATGCGATACTGCAAGACCAAGATTTATGCGCAGCCGATCCCGTCCTCCGAGGACGTAGCCCAGATCAAGGCAGAGAAAATCATGGATCGCATTGCCAACGTCATCGAAGAAAACGATCTGCGGGATATGATCAATTTTATTGAAAAACAGGTCAATGAATCCGATTTTACGGCGATGGACATTGCGGCAGCGTTTTTAAAGCAGGAGATCGGCGGAGCGGCAACGGCGCCGATGGCTTACGGCGGCAGCAATTTCGGCGATACCGGGGCAGAAACCGGAATGGTGCGCCTGTTTATTAATATCGGGAAAAAGCAGAAGGTAAAGCCGGGCGATATTCTGGGCGCGGTAGCGGGAGAAAGCGGAATACCGGGCGATGTGGTCGGAACGATCGATATGTATGATAAATTCACATTTGTGGAGGTGCCGATTGAGTACGGGAATAAGGTGCTGGCGGCCATGAAGCATGTGAAGATCAAAGGGAAGGATATTAATATTGAGCCTGCAAACAGCAGGTAACCTTCTATCTCTCGTTTGCCGGGTTCACATGCACCATGATATGCTTCACCCTGGGGAAATTCTGTTCAATGGAGCTGTGCACCTGCTCTGCAATTTCATGCGCCTCCCGCAGCCGTTTTTCGCCGTCGGCCTGGATTTCGATATCGACATAGATTTTATTTCCGAACATTCGGGTATGCAGCATATCTACGCCCAGTACGCCGTTCTGTGCCAGCGCGCAGCGCAGGAGGGCGGCTTCGGTATCCTCGTCGCAGGACTGGTCAACCATTTTTCCGATGGCGTCCATAAAAATATCATAAGCGGCTTTGGCGATAAAGATACAAATGACCATGCTGGCAATCGGATCCAGTACGGGAAAGCCCAGTCTTGCGCCGGCAATGCCAATCAGTGCGCCGACAGAGGAAAGCGCATCGGAGCGGTGGTGCCAGGCGTCCGCCATCAATGCACCGGAGTCAATGCGTTTGGCATTGATTTTCGTGTACCAGTACATGGCTTCCTTGGATACGATAGAGAGCAAAGCGGCAGCGAGCGCCAGCCTGCCGGGGACGGCCAGATGACTGTAGTCGCCGGAGAGGATTTTGCCCAGGGCAACGCCGCCGATAGCAAGCCCGGTGAGAAGCAGGAGGGCGGCTAAAAGGATTGCGGCGACGCATTCTAAGCGTTCATGGCCATACGGATGCTCCTTGTCGGAGTCCCTGGCGGAAAGCTTTATGCCGATGATGACGACGACCGTGCTGAAGACATCCGAAAGGGAGTGGACGGCGTCGCTTACCATGGCCCCCGAGCCTGCGAGTATGCCGGCCAGAAATTTTATGGCGGCCAGAAGGATATTGCCTGTAATGCTGACAGCAGAAACACGCGCAGCTACTGCCTGAAATTCTTCTGTGGTTGTTGTTTGGTTCCCCATAGTTATTACCTCCAAAATCGGGTTTGTGAATAAATAAAAAACACCCGCGAAGCAGTAATAGCAGCTACTGTCCCGCGGATGTCATCGCATCCACTGTCACTTAATCCTTAAGCGACCCGGCCCCTGACATATGTCCGGCCTGATCAGTTCGTACTGTAGAATAGATATGCAGTGCAAAGATTATTTTGATCAATATACTAAAATATTATGCTTCTGTCAATATAAAAGTGCAAAATCTTTTCAAAAAAAGGTAGCGTATCGTAAGATTTAGCGTTATACTAAGTAAGCAGTTTTACAGCAAAGAAGAAAGGATTGGGTGCAACGATATGTCAAGTGAAGAGGAAAAGCTGCAGAAGCGGAAGGAGGAATCCACAGTTAGGGAAGTGATTAGCTGGATTATTACGCTTGCGCTTGCTGTAGTAGCAGCGCTGTTTGTCAAAAACTATATCTTAATCAATGCCAATATCCCTTCCGGCTCCATGGAAAATACCATTATGACCGGCGACCGCCTGTTTGGGAACCGGCTGGCATACAAAAACAGCAGTCCGAAGCGCGGCGATATTATTATATTTAAGTTTCCGGACGATGAAACCGAAAATTATGTCAAGCGTGTCATTGGTCTTCCCGGAGAGACGGTGGAAATTGAAGACGCCAGGATTTATATTGACGGTTTAGAGGTCCCTCTCAAGGAGGACTATCTGAAGGAAGAATGGACGATTGCGACCGGGCCGTACAGCTTTGAGGTGCCGGAGGATTCGTATCTGGTTTTAGGAGATAACCGGAATAACTCCTATGATGCCAGATACTGGGAGAACACCTTTGTATCCAAAGACAAAATTCTCGGCAAGGCCGTATTCCGCTATTACCCCTTTGATAAAGTGGGTTCCTTATATTAAGGGGAAGGTGCGGCGATGGCAAAGGAATTATTGTTTATCGGAGGAATTTACGACACCATTGATTTGTTTAATGAAGCGTTTTCCGCAGCATTTGAGCAGCTGGGCTTTTGCTGCCATGTGATCGATATCCGCAGGAAGCAAAAGGCGATGGAGCAGCTGCGGGAGCTGACGGAGGAGGGACGGCTGGCCGGGGCAGTCGTTTTTAACAATATCGGCTACAACCTGTCGTTTACGAAAGGACAGAATATCTGGGAGGAACGGGGAATCCCGTATTTGAACATTCTGATGGACCATCCGTTTCACTATGCGCGTCCGCTGGAACAGGCGCCGAAGACCTCGGTAGTAGTTTGTACCGACCGCAACCATGCGGCGTATCTGCGCCGCTTTTATCCGCAGCTTGGGCAGGTGGATTTTCTGCCGCATGCGGGGATGGAGGCAGACATTACGGAGCATGCCGGCGCAGGGATGTGCCATTTGTGTCCGGATGGCAGCGCATATCATCCCACAATGGAGGAGCGGCCCTTAGAGGTGCTGTATGCCGGAGGGCTTTCAAAGTATGTAGCGGAAGGGCTCGTGCCCGATTTGGGGGAAATTACGGAATTTGACGCGTTTGAGCTGACCAGGCAGGTGCTCTCGGAGCTGATCCGGCATCCCGACAAGACGACGGAGCAGGCGGTGGAGGAATACCTGTTGGCCATCGGAAAGCAGTATACGGATGCGCAGCTGTGCCGATGGATCACGGAGCTTCGGTTTTTGGATTCCTATGCCACATCCTTTTTCCGGGAGCAGTCGGTTCGGCTTCTGGCAGAGAATGGAATTCAGGTGACGGTGTTCGGCGGCGGATGGGACAGATGCGAATGGGCGGCAAACCCGAATCTGATTTATGGGGGAAAGGTGCTTGCGCCGCAGGTCTTGGAGCTGATGAACCACAGCCGGATTGTGCTGAACACCATGACCTGGTACAAAAACGGCATCCATGACCGGATTATCAACGGGATGCTGGCAAAAGCGGCGGTTGTGACAGATACATCGGCGTATTTGGAGGAAGCTGTTTTAACGGAAAAAGAGCCTTGCCTTGCGCCGTTTTCCCTGCACGAGATACATAAGCTTCCGGATCTGGTGGGGGATTTGCTGGCGCATCCGAACCGGATGGAGCAAATTGCAGAGAATGGATACCAGTATGCCTTAGGCCATCATACCTGGCTGCAGAGAGCGGGATATATAGCAAAGACGTATCTGTGTAAGGACGGATTTTCATAAAAAACGAACCCTGGCTGTATCAGCAGCATACAGGGTTCGTTTTGTTTTTAAATTAACAGATATGATCCAGCATCATCCCGGAATACAGGGAGGTGTGGTACGGCGACGGATAATGGCTGACGCCCGGCTGCTTATAGGTAACAATCGTTTTATCCACATACCGGATGGGATCGATGGAGATGTTATTCGCCCGCATCGCCAAAGCGTTTTTAAAGGAATTTAAAACAGAGAACGTCTCGCTGGGCTCCTTCTGTTCGACTGCATCCGACAGCAAATCGCGATCCACGGAAATATAGCCGTTTCCTCCGAGCATCAATCCGATGGATTCTAAGCTGTTCCGGTGGGCATAGGATACATTTTTAAAATCATGCAGCAGAAGGCTTCCCTGCTGGCTGTCTGCGTAGCGTTCGGCGGTCTGGATAAAGCCGTTGTAGGAATCCACAAGCACCTGCAGATTATCTGCTACCGTGTCGACGCTCGTCTTAAAGCCAATCCGGGCAGGCGTATCCTCCGGACTGATGCCGTTCAGTGTCAGCTCAAACATCTTGTTGAGCGTAAACGTATTGGAATAAGAGGAATGCTCGATTCCGTTTAAAAGAAAGGATGAGTTCTGCGCCGGTGAGGTAATCTGGTCAATCCCAAGCGTCTCCATCGCTTCCATGGACTGTGCGGAGGCCTTGGGCTTGATATCGAAAAGGACGGATTTATTGTCGCTTAACCCGGTCTGCTTCGAGGTGAGCTTTAAGGAGCTGCGTCCCTGTTCGTCCGTAAGCACCTCTGCGGACAGGCCGACGCCCGAGGTATTGAACAGCCGCGACAGCTTTTCCTGAACGGAGCGGTTCGTATCCTCCGGGTTTACCGTAAATTGAAATTCATAGGAATTGGCCGTTGTGACCAAATCAAAGGCATAATTGCCGGGTGTAAAATCCAGAGAGCGTCCATCTAAGAAATTCCCGAGGTTGGACTGCGGGGCAGCCAGCCGGCGTACCTCAATGTCGTATTCCTGTGAAGCATTGTTGTCATTCTGGCCGCCGATATAAGTGGCGCTTACAATCCCCTCGTCAGAAGAAACGGCAATCTTCTTCTGGAAGGAGCTTTCTAAGCCCTCCGTGCTGTCCGACAGGGCAGAAATGACATTTTTCGCCTGGCGTGCGTTCTCCTTGATGTCGATTAAAAACTTTGGAATATTGGAATTATTCCGCAGCTTGTAAAGAGGCGAATCCTTGTTGACCTTTACCATAGTATTGTAAACGTTCCGCAGCTCGCTCTTTTTGTGCGTATCGTAGCGTGTTGTTGCCGAATGTCCATAGACATCCAGGTAATAACGATAAGCCGTACTGGTAATTAACATAACAAACCCCTCTCCCTTCTTCCTTGAAATTTGTGCAATCTGCACCGGGGGTACATGAAATCCTTTTATCTATTATCTATATCGTACAAATTGAAAAATAATGAAGAGCCGACAGGGAAAAAGCGGGATTTTTTTACAAATTTACCTTGTAAAACGAAAAAAAATGTGATAACTTTGAGTAAAAGAGTGCAATCAAATTGCAAGTGAAAGGAGGATGTCTATGAGTATTTCTTCTATATCGAACCAAAGCATATATCGCAGCTATCAGTCCTTTTCCAGCGGGAAAAGAATCAATTCCGCGTCAGATGACGCAGCAGGCCTTGCGATTGCGGAAAAGCTGAAAAGTCAGTCCAATAGCTATGACGTCGGCACGCGCAACGCGGGGACGTCCCAGGATATGATAAACATCGCAGACGGCGCGTTAGGCTCTATCACGGAGAATCTGCAGCGCATCCGCGAGCTGAGCGTCCAGGCGTCGAACGGCTTGTATACGGAATCGGACAGGGGAGCGATTCAGGCAGAGATTGATCAGCTCAAGCAGTCGATTTCCGACACGGCGTCACAGACACAGTTTAATACGATGAACCTGCTGGACGGCAGCCGCGACAGCTTTCATGTTGCCGCCGGGCCGAATATCGACGGCCTGGAGGTCGGAATGCCGAATTCTACACTGGATGCGCTGGGCATTGCGGATTATGATGTGACGGGCAGCTTTGATCTGTCGGCGATTGACCAGGCGCTTGACACCGTGAATTCTGCAAGGTCAGGCCTTGGGGCAACCTCGAACCGCCTGGATTTGGTGATGGCGTACAACGCAAGCGCGTCCTACAACACCGTTGCATCGCAGAGCCGGATTGAGGATTTGGATTATCCGAAGGCTGTTTCCGAACAAAAGAAGAATGAATTGCTGCGGAACTTCCAGCTGATGATGCAGAGAAAGCGTCTGGAAAATGAAAACGGAAGGGTATTGCGTTTGTTCCAGAGCTAGAGGGCAGCCTATCATAAAAAGACGGTGATAAGACCGTCTTTTTATGATGGGAAGGAGTTCGGATGGATGTGTTTTCGATGTATGATTACTAGGATTGACCGTGATTGCTGTCTTCTATAGGATCGTGTGTTTCGATATAATCGATAAGGTCGAGTATTTTTGTATCGTTCATACCGCTTTGCCTTAGCTGTCTTATAAGATTCACAATTTCTTTACCCGTCATTATCTCACCACCTTTTATATATGCCATTTATATGGTAATATAATTATACCAATTGGCGGTTTCGGTGTAAAGCTTTTATGGAATTGTCAAGGTACTTTGCGGCCCTGTCGGTTTTATATTTCATGTGGTGGGGAAATGGAACGTTTGGTCAAAAGACGAATTGAAAGAGTGGGAGTTTGATGTTATACTGTCAGCATAGAATAATCTAAGAGGAACCGTCTAAAATGAAATTTGAGTGGGATGAAACTAAAAATATAATAAACAAAGAAAAACATAAGATTTCTTTTGAAACGGCAGCGTATGTATTTGACGATCCGTATTATATTGAGATGTTTGATTTTGAGCATAGTGTTGATGAGGATAGATATATTGCGATTGGGAAGGTTGGAGATGTATTATTTGTAGTATTTACAGAAAGAAAAGAAACGGTTCGAATAATTTCAGCAAGGCTTGCAACAAATACAGAAAAGGAGCTTTATTATGACCAAAACATTTATTATTGAAAATTGGCAAAAACCTACGAAGGAACAGCTTGAAGAAGTTGAAGAGGCAAAAAAAAGCCCTATTAATTTTGATGAGGACTGCCAGGAATTGTCGCCAGCCATGGTGAAAGCATTTAGATGTGCCGTTGTGCAGCGAAATCGCAAGAAAAAAGCTTAGGTATGTGAGCGTAGTGGCTTTAAAACGCCATTTTGGCTAAAATTATTGAGAGGGAGATGCCGCAAGTAACAGTTCAGACGGCTGCTATTCGGATGATCTTTTTATGGGATGGGGTACTAGTACTCCATCCGGACAGAAACCGGAGTTTGGAACTGCCTGTTTCGCACCATTGTGTCGTTAAAATTTCTAGACGATGCCACCGCATCGCCGTCGAAATTTTGCCTAGCACTGGTACGAACCATACAGCCCCAAACTCTAATTCCTATCCGGATGGAGTACTAGAGGGTACCTTATCATAAAAAGACGGTGGCAAGGCCGTCTTTTATGATGGGAAGGAGTTCGGACGGATGTGTTTCGCTGTATGATTATGCTCAATCTATTGAAAAGAGCATCCATTGAGCGCCTTTTTCCTGCCGGTATATACAATGAAACACCACTTTACAACTTTTTGAAAAATAAAATAACGCACAAGGCACTTTCATTTTTATATTTATTTTAAAACTTTTTCCGCACCGACTATTGAAATCCTGTTTCTGCTGGTGTTGTCTATCTTTGCTATGGAGTCGACGGACTCCATCTGTTCGCTGTACAGACATTTTTTAGCAGGGGTTACAAAAAAATCCCTGAATGCATTTTACTATGCGTGCTCCTACGCAAAGGCAGATTATTCCAGATTTATGAATGTCATTGCGGGCATGGCATGGAAGCTTATACCTGAAAGGCTGCAGACAAAGCCTGTCTTCCTCTGTATTGATGATACGATGGTTCCGAAATTTGGCAAAAAATTTGAGGATGTCTCAAAGCTTTTTGACCATGCTGCGCATAACGGCTCAAACTATCTGAATGGGCACTGCTTCGTAAGCGTAATGCTCTGCGTCCCAGTATGGAATAAAAACAGA
>CANDKL010000093.1 GCA_947385255.1 uncultured Roseburia sp.
AGCGGGACAGGAGAATCTATCCGTCTGGCACATGAGGTCAAACGAATTTATGACAGCAGCACGGGCCGTTATGTCCTGGGAAAAGGGGCTTATGCGGCAGTCGTATCGTATATGGACTGGGAAATGCCGGTTGAAATTAAGGTGGCCGATATAGATGAAGCGCCGATGCTGGGAGATGATCTGACGGCAGAAGGTTCCCTGATTTACAGGACAAATTATTATCGTATGAAAGCGCCGGCTGACGGTTATTATCTGGCTTCTGTCTATCTGGAAAACGGAGCATCTGATCAGTATTGCGTTTCTGATATATTTGGTTTAAACGGGAATCAGCTTGGGACAAAATACGCCATGCAGTATTCAAACTCCAGGTGCAGCGTAAAGGTTGTCTGGCTGGAAAAAGATGCGGTTTATGTAGTGAATGTAGGAAACAGTGGCAGGCAGTATGGCGCGGCCTATTCATTTTCTATGAAGGCTGCGGCGGATCTGAAGATTACAGAACAACCTGTCGGCAGTGGGGCGGCTCTGTATCGGTTTGTGCCGGAAGAGGACGGAGTTTATATGTTCCAGGCAGATCAGGCCAGAACGGAGGATTATTATGATTTGAGATTTTTAGCTTATCAAGAGGATTGGTCATCTCAGGTTGTAAGAACGTCCAGGAATGAGTCGGATACAGACGAAGAAGGAAATTGGATAGAGCATTGTTATATGGAAAGCACGGTGCTGACTGCCGGGCAGGCTTATTATGTGATCTATTTGCCTCATTACAGCAGTGAATGGAAGCTTTCTGTCAGAGATCTGAGTCTTGACGAGCTGACTTTAGGCGAAAAGGTGAACGGAACATTTACAAAGGAAGCTCCGGTTTACCGGTTCAGGGCGCCGGAGGACGGGAAATATCATTTTAAAACGGCAGCTCCGTCCGGAACCCGTTCAGTGTCGTATTCGCTGTATGATGCGGGCAGCTCTTCGTGGCTGACACAGACGAGCAATGATTATTGGAAGGAGAATACATATTATTATGATGTAGTCACAGATCTTTCGGCAGGACAGGATTGCCTGATTCGTTTTAATAATAACACCGAGGGACAGTCTTTTGAATTGTCTGCAGATAAGCTTCCTGGATTGGAGTCCGTTACGGTTTCGAAGCTTCCGGATAAGACGGAGTATGTCCGGACAGGGTACTTGAATTTAACAGGACTTGAGATTACAGCCTCCTACGCGGACGGGAAAAGCGAGATCATCAGCTATAATGGATATGGAAGTCTTACGGGACAATATTTTTCGACGGATATCTCTGGGGTGTCAGATGGAAACGGCAGGCTTTCTGTGGGCACGCATTCTATAGGGGTTTCCTATCTTGGGATGCGGACCGAATTTTCGGTTACGGTGAAAGGCGAGACGGCGGAAGAAGTCGCTGCGTATCGGGAGCTGACGCTGGATCAGGAGACAGAGGAGATAATTGGCGAAAATGAGAGCAGAAAGCTGCAGTATCGGTTTACGGCTCCGGAATCCGGGTTTTATAAATTATCCAGCATGAATACCCAGATGACTGTGTATGACAGTGAGTGGAACAGATTGGAGTATAATACCGCCCGGGAATCAAATACGTATATCAGGCAATGCTATTTGGAGCAGGGCAGGACGTATGTATTGGAAAGCATGTATTATGAGGACGAGGGAACTTACAAGGTTAAAATTGAAAAAGCGGGCTTTGGGATTTTAGGGGAAGAAGATACCGCTGCCGGTACAACAGAACAGGATGATTCGTATATCTATGCCGGGTATATTCCGGCGGAAGACGCGCTCTGCAGCTTTACACTGCGATTTACCCGAAATAACAGTGCTTCGGTTAATTTATACGGAAAAGACGGGCAGATAAGCATCGGTTCAAGCGGAAACAGCGATAACGATTATTCTTACAGGCGTATTACGGCAGAACTGAAAGCCGGACAGGTGTATTTGTTCCGGATTTATCTGGAGGATGCCGATACCGATTATGCATTTGGAACAACCTATGTGGTAACACCGACGGATACGATTTCTCTGGAAAGCGGTAAGGAGTATCCGGTTGAAATTGCCGTAGAAGGAGCGTGCCAGTGGTTTTCGTTTACGCCGGAGGAGACGGGGGTCTATTGTTTTTATTCCACAGATTATACAGGAGATCCGTATGTGATGCTGTATTCGGAAAAGGCGGGGCTTTCCAGTCCGATTGCAACAGATGACGATGGAGGAGACAGTTATAATTTCCATTTGGATTACAGGATGGAGCAGGGGGTAACTTATTATTACAAGGCACAAATGCTGTCTGATAACCGAACGGGTGCATATACAGTCCATTTCAACAGTATGAACCAGATTGCTGAAATGGAGATTTTAACGTATCCGCAGCAGGTATATTACAGCTTGCCGAGTGAATCGATGGATTTTTCGAATCTTGCGTTAAAAGTTACCTATCGGGATGGAACAAGTGAGGAGATTACTTACAGGGACAACCGTTCCGGTATACACAGGCTTTCTGTAAATTATTCAATTCCGACAGACAGGGGGATGTGGGCGCCGGGCGAATATAACGTAGAGGTGACCTATTGCGAGCAGAAACTTACGTATCCGATTACGGTATTGGGTGTTCCCGAAACGGCGGAGGCTCTTTCATCGGGTACGCCAAAACAGGGAAGCTGGAACGGAAAGGATCATCAGGTCTGGTCATTTACTCCGCAGACGAGCGGGCGGTATTTATTCCGCAGCATACAAAAGCGTTCCGAAATGGGGTTAAGGCTATTTCAGGATGTACGGCAGTTAAATGCAGAGTTTTCGTACAGCTGGAATGCCTCGGAATATGATGCGGAAGCAGAGGAGAATTTCTATACTTATACCAGGGAGCATATTTATTCCCTGGAGGCAGGTGTGACGTATTATTTAAGGGGCTATCAGATAAACAACTCTGTAACCGCAGATGAACGGCATACTTATTCTGTAGAAGTGGAACCGCTTCAGAAATATGCGGTTGGAACCGCATTGGAAGGAACGACAGATGCATCAAAGCGGGTATATGCTGAGATCGAAGTACAGGAAGAAGGCTTTTACCATTTTGAATCCATGGTAACCAGTACATCTTCTTATCACTATCAGCAGTTAAGCTTCAGAAGCAGTGCAGAGTCATTAGCTACACAGAGCATGAGCTATAGCAGGAGTATCCAGACAGACAACGGCAGGCAATATCAATATAGTTATCAGTATTATGTATATTTGGAGCCTGGAACGTATGCGGTTGAGGGACGGTCATCCTATGGCTCAGACAGCTACACGATTTCCGGAGAACGTGTAACGGCCTGGGATATCCAGAATACCGTAGAGGACACGATGGAAACAGACCACAATACATTCCGCGGATATGAAATTACGGCGCCCTCTACGGGAGCGTATACCTTTACGAACAGAATTACCGGGTATGAAAACGGTTCTTTCTATCTGAGAGATAAAAATATTTCTTCCGTTGGAACTATGACTTCGGACAGTACGAGAGAAGACGGCGTTTATATTACAACGCGCACGGTTGGAGCGGATCTGACGGCAGGGGAAAAATATCTGCTGATTGTTAACAGCAGTATATACAATAACACAGAATGCAGCTACACCCTAGTCGGACAGTTTTCGCCAAGGGTAGTCTCCGCCGAGTTTGTCCGGTACCCGCAGCAGATTTACTATTACAAAGTGGATCAGCTGACAAAAAACACAAACCTAGGTATGGGATCTATCGTGCAGCTGATCTATGAGGACGGCAAAACAGAAACGATCAATTACAACAGTACAAGCAAATACACCGGCAGGAAATACACCATCGAGATGCCGGAGGATGCATCCTACAACAGCTCCGGCTATCTGAAAATCGGGCGGTATAACGCCGTCTTCCGCTATCTGGATTATACACAGGATATCCCGATCCAGGTGCGTTCCCTGTCGGCGATGCCTGCAATTGGCTTAGACGAAAACGGGCAGGGAAGCTACACCGGAGAAACGGAAAACGCGTGCGGCTACGGCTATGTACGGTTTAGCGGTGTCGCGGACGGCTTTTACAACCTGACACTCTCCGTCGATCGCGGCGGCTATATGGATTACGAGAAGATTGTCAATTCCGCATACGGCAACATGCGCAACTACGGAATTACATCCTCCCAGACAGAAACGCGCTATCTGCGCAATGCCAGCGTCTATGTGCGTCAGGGGCAGTCCTGTTACATTAAGTATTTAAAATCGACGAATAACAGTTCATCCGGCGGGACAGGCGGAGAATTCACCTTAAGTGTGGAAAAAGCGACCGACCGCGACGTGATGCCGCTTACCTGTAATGAGCAGACCGAGGTAAATATTACTTCGACGGCATTGGATCAGTGGTATTCGTTTACGCCGGAGGAGACCGGGGATTATATTTTAAATACGCAGGGTTCGCAGTATTATACTTATATGGAACTGTACGCATCACCGGACGCCTCTAACTCCATGCAATCAGGCAATAGCTACCGGAACGCAAACGACCGGTACATGACCTGCTCCCTGACGGCGGGCAGGACATATTACTTCCGTATTTACAATTCCAGCAGGACCGGCAGCTTCTACATCACGCTGGTAAAGAAAGCTGCCCGCGCCGTGTCGCTTGCGCTTCTGACAGAGGGCGATATTTTCTGCAGCAGCCTGCCGGATTACATTGACAACAGCTTCTCCGATCTGGAGTTTTTGGCGACCTATGACAACGGCACGACTGAGAAGCTGACGTTTGGCTACAACGGCACATCGAGCCGGTATATCAGCCTGCAGGGGCAGCAGATGAGCTATACGCAGCCGCAGTGGGAGTACGACGAGAACCACGAGTACATTTTGGACAAGGACTACAAGGTCACCTTCTCCTATATGAACGCGTCCCTGGAAATCGACGTCACCGCGCGTTCCATTCAGGATTTGACGACAGCGGAGGGGACGGTAACGGCGACAATTGCCGCCGGCAAGTACGAGTATTATAAATTCGTGCCCGCAAATACGGGCTATTATCGGTTTGATGCATCGTCGGCGGCTGTTACGCCGGAGCTTGAGATGTTCGATCAGTATATGAAGCTGATCGACAGTCATCATCACAATACCTACAGCGCAAACGGGGTCAGCCACAGGGTTAGGGTATACCGGCTGACAGAAGGAACGTCTTATTGCTTACGGCTTGGCAACATGAGCTCGGGCGCGGCGGGGGTAAGCTGCAGCAGCGCACGACTTTCACCGGCGAGCTCAATTGAGGTAAGCTCGTATCCGCAGCGTAAATATTATCTGGGCGTGGACAATCAGTATTCGACCAGCGGCCTGACCATTCTGGTGACCTACGAGGACGGTACGACAGAGCAGGTAAGCGCGGGCAGCTACAGCGGCACGACGGGCCTTTCCCTGACGACGCAGCTTTCCGGCAACGAGGAGGGCAACCCGTATTTCGGTACGGACGGAACAAAAACCATCCAGATTCAATATATGGATGTTACAACGTCCTACACGGTGCAGGTTTTGAAAAACGAAAACGTTCCCGAGGCGACGCCGGATAAGCCGTATTCCGGCACATTATCCGATACGAAAGACTATGTTTACACAAAGGTCGTAGCGGAAGAGAGCGGCTATTATCAGTTTATGCTTTCCTGTACGGAGGATATGGTTCCGTATGTGGAAGCTGTGAAAAATTCCTCTTATACGGACATTCCGTCCTGGAAGGAGAACTATTACAATGACACACTCGTGACCGAAGACGGAATCAGCACGAGGACGAAGCTGGTGTATCTCTTAGCAGGCAGGACGTACTTTATGAAGGGCCGTCTGACGAAGGGCGGCGCGCAGACGTCCGGAACTTATACGGTATCCGTTGCGCGGATTGAAGATTTGAGAGACGGCGTACAGACCGGTACGTTAGCCCGATACGGCTCAGAGGTCTTCCAGTATTCGGTGGAACAGGACGGCTACTATCAGTTTACATTGGATGGCGGAGAAAATGTCGGCATACAGCTCTTCAACAGCAGCTTCAATCCGATCCGCACGGCTGAGGGCAGCCGAAACGACCGGAAATACTATGTAGTAAAATTAAAGGCCGATACGATTTATATGGCGTCCTGCACCAACAGCGGCAGCGCGTCCGCGGACTATTCGCTGCACGCGGTGAGGAAGGCGGAGGTAGACCGGATTGAAATTGCGCATATGCCGGACAAGATGCTTTACTATTCCCAGTTTGAGACGGCTGTCCTGCCGCAGGGGCTGGCGATTACGATTGTCTATGCGGACAAGACGACCGAGACGTTGGAATATGGCAAGCGCAGCAGCTGGGGCGTTGAGATGAGTCTGGATTACTCCGGTGTGACGAGGGACGAGAAGGGGCATTTCATCGCGGGGACGCAGACGATCGGGTGCGAATACCTGGATCAGAAGGCTGCCTTTGACATTGAGGTACAAAATTTTGACATCAGCATGGCGCAGTCTTTGGATCTGGAAAAACTGCAGGCGCTTACGATCCCGGCAGGCGCGTCGGCGTTTTATACCTTTACGCCGCAGGCCGCAGGCAGCTACCGCTTCTATTCGAGGGGCACGGCGGCGACGTTTGGCTATATCTATGACAGCGTCGGAAATATGCTTTATTCCAATGCGGCAGTCGCGCCGAAAACGGATTTTTCCATTACGGCAAATCTGGCGCAGGGCAACACGTATATTTTAAGGGTGCGCGGCGTTTCCACACAGGAGGAGATTCGCACCAGTATCCGGCTGCATGACACGGCTGCGTTTACGGAGGTAACCGGAGTCAATGTAGCGCCTTTCGAGACGGTATTCGGAACCATCGGCGAGTCGAAGCAGCTTACGGCCTCCGTTTTGCCGGAGGATGCGCAGAATCCGTCTGTGACCTGGTACAGCAGTGATACGGGTGTCGTGACGGTAAGCGAAAGCGGACTTTTAACCGCCGTAGCAGAAGGCAGCGCGACCGTAACCGTAACGACGGTAGACGGCGGCTATTCGGCGGACTGCGCGGTCATTGTCGATACGACAAGGCCGGAGATTACGCATGTCTCCCCGGCGGATGGCAGTAAGATAGGGCCGACAGCCCGGACGATGTGGGTGTACGCGCATGATAATATCGGCGTGGCGATGCTCGACGTAGAATATAAGAAATCCACGGACGCCGCGTATACGAAGCATACGCTGATGGAGGACGGAAGGCCGGATCCGGTTATTTTAGCGGATATTCCGTTAGACGGCTTTGCGGACGGCGATCAGGTCAACGTCAGGCTGACCGCAGTGGACAAGGGCGGAATCCGCAGTGAAGCGGTAACGCGGACCTATACGGTAGACAAAAAAGCGCCGGAGATCGAGGGCCTGGCGGGCGCTTACAACAAGGAGACGCTGGCTGTGGATCTGACCTGGACGGGCAAAATGGAACAGGATATTTCCGGCTATGCCGTATACCGGAAAAACAGGGAAGCGTCCGACAGTACCTACGCTTATCTGGGTTTTGTGACCGGATATGTCAACAAGGCGGATTACAAATACAGCGATACGACCGTACCGAACAAAAACGCGTCTTATGTTTATAAGCTTACGGCAAACGACAAGCTGGGCAACAGCAGGGAATACACCGTTGGGGTCGATGTGGAGCGCGTCAACCAAAAGCCCGAAATCCGTTTAAGCTGCGCGTCCACAATGGTATCCGGCAGAGAATACATCTTTGACCTGTCGGCTTCCACGGACGACGGAAGAATCGCCTCCTTTGAGGTCAATTACGGAGACGGCAGCGAATTGGCGTCCGGTACCTTAGAGACCTCCTTTAAGCATACCTATACGCTTCCGGACGGCGTAACGGAACGGGAATATACCGTTGTCGTAACAGCGACGGACAATGAGGGCCTTACGGCAGCCGAGACGAAGACAATCCGCGTGGTCAATCTGGCGGACGTCGGTATGCTGACGGTACAGGTGACGGATACGGACGGCATTCCGCTTGCGAATGCGCCGGTTTACTTTAACATGGGCGAGGATACGCAGGTAATTACAAATACGGACAGGACCGGTAAGGCGGAATTTACTGAGATACCGGGCATGTACGCGGTCGGCGTCTATGTAGACGGCTACCTGCCGGTGAAGAAGTATGTGGAGCTTGCGGTCGGAGAGACGAAGACGCTCACATTTACTCTGGAAGAAAAGGAACTGGTGGAAGGAACCTTTGAATCCCACCGTATGACGTTAGACGAAATCCGGGATGCGGCAGACAAGGGAATTATTGATTTGGAAAATCCGGAAAATCACCATGTGATCCGCTATGAGGTTACCCTGGAATATGCGACGGTGAATATATACTGCGGAGAAGGCGGCGTCGTAGGCGTTTCGGGCGGAGGGGACGGTTATAAATATGTCCCGGCCGTTGTCAGCGAAGAAATTGTCGTCATCTTAAAGATTCCGGTAAAGGTATCTCTGTTAAAGGAATTTTATTCGGTGGATTTGATCATTATCAACAACGCCTCAGAGGATTTCAGCCTCTTAGAGAACCATGTCAGCCTGCATGTGCCGGAGGGCTTAACCGTGATGGACGGCGGAGGCGCCAACGGAGCAGAGGTGGACATTGACGAGATTAAAGGACAGACGACGGAAACCGTGAACTGGATTCTGCGCGGCGATAAGGCCGGAGAGTATCTGTTAAGCGCCGATTTTGCCGGTATTTTATCTGAGTTCAACGTGCCGGTATCCGCCGAATTTACCAGCGAGGATCCGATTATTGTGCGCGGCGTGAACGACCTTGGCGTCAGCATGAAGATACCGGATCAGTTTACAAACGGAGAATTTTATTACAGCCTGACCATGACGAATACCGCCGAGGTCGGGGAAAACGCGGCGGATATGTATCTGCCGGGCTTAGACGGGGCAGGCGAGCTGATTCAGACGATGCTGATGAAGGAAGACGGTACGAAGGAATATATCAGCGAGATGCCCGAGGTGCTGCATGCGGGCGAGAGCATCGAACGGTTTTACCGGATTACCGATCAGATTTGCGAGCAGCTGCAGCAGTACCCGAATTATAAGGATTTTGTATTCTATTTCCGGAACATGTGGGTAGAGGAACTGACGAACTACGGCGTACCGCTGGATATCGAAGTCGTTCCGGCGGCGGAGCTGGCGGCCGTTTATGAACGGTACCGGGCATTGCCCGCAACCGTGACAAGCGTAACGGCACAGGGCGCGGCCTATGGTTACAGTCAGGGAGACGTCAGGCTTTTTGCAGAAGCGACGCCGGCGGAAAACGCGGAATATGACCTGACCTACGAATGGTACGATACCCACCACGATCTGGTCGGAATAGGAAAAGAGCTTGCACTTGCGGCAGGTCTTGCGGCAGGAAGCTACCACTACCACTGTGTTGTGGTTTCCACCAGAAAGGACAACGGCAACAAGGCGCAGACACAGTATCAGGATGTGGTACTGACCATTACCGGACGTGAGGCGGAGCTTGTCTGGTCCGGCGATCAGAATCTGGTTTACAGCGGCTCGCCGGTCAACGTAACGGCGGTGCTCTCGAATGTACTCGAGGGCGATACCTGTACCGTAACCGTAACCGGCGGCAGAGAGACGAACGCGGGCTCCTACACCGCGGCGGCGACGGGGCTTTCCAACAGCAATTACACCCTGCCGCAGGAGACGCAGCACGCGTATACCATCGCGCCAAAGACGGTAGAGCTTACCTGGTCGGGCGCGGAGAACCGAACCTATGACGGTACGGCTTCCCATGTAACGGCAGCGGTGCAGGGCCTTGTAACAGGCGATACCTGCAGCGTGACGGTCGAGGACGGCGACCGGGTGCATGCCGGAACCTACACGGCGCGCGCGACCGGCCTTGGCAATAGCAATTATGCGCTGCCGGAGCAGACGTCACAGAACTATACAATTGAAAAAGCAGCCCTGACGGCAGCTTACACAGACGAAACAATTTATTACGGCACGACGCCGGCACTTGCGGTTTCGGTAACCGGCTTTGCGGGCGGTGAAACGGCGGAAACCGCATTGCAGTACTCCGCGCCTTCGGTTGCGGCAGATACCGTAC